>JAIMBH010000041.1 GCA_023511485.1 Bacillota bacterium
TTTGTCTAAGGCTTTGACCTGGATATGTTGAGGTGCTAACAGTTGTGGTGAATCTATTGCTGGGGTGAATTTACTGCATCGAATTTTACGTCGAGATAATGGACAGCTCTATTCTATTTTCCACAGTATTTTCTATAAAAGGGCTTCCGGTTTAAGATTCCCTCTATTTAGCTATGCTTTTATTATACTATAAACGGCTTATTTTGCAAAACGAGCCGCCGCTGCCTGAATGCTGTCTATTCCTCCCCACCCTTTTCTTTTAGCAGTTTCTTTAAAACCTCTAAGCGGGTATCTATTTTCATCTCTTTATGGGGTTTGTGCTCTCCGGTTATTAGCTCGCCACAAATTGGACATATGCCCTGGCAGGCCTCATGACAAAGGGGTTTCATGGGTATAGCAAGCACAAACTCTTCCTCAGTTGGCGGACCAAGATCGATCGTAGTATTCTCCATAGAATACGCCTCTTCTTCTTTGGGTATACCCTTGCGATAAAAAAGCTCATCAACCTGCCAATCGACCGGAAAACTAAACTCGTTTAAGCAGCGGCTACAAACCAACTTTAGCGCCGATTTTATATGGCCAGTTATTCTGACTCCGCTGCCTGTATTTTCCATCTTGATATCGAATTTTACAGGTTGTACAAATTCGATTTCTCCGGTTTCGGTTTTAATAGGCGAAAATTTCTGCTCAAATACACGGTGCTCTTCAGCCCCAACTTCATCCATAATGTCCTTAACATCTATAATAACCTTATTCATTTTATCAACCTCTTATAAATAATACCCAAAACTGAATCTCGGAAATATTTAGTAATACTTATGCATTATCTTTGATTTTGTTTCAGGCAGACTTCCCAAAATCGCTTAGTAGGCATAAACATAGGTTGCAACAGCTTTGACTGCAAGACAGGACAAATACCTGTGTAGGGCTGAAGCCCTGCACAGTGGATCGATATTAAACTGTGTCTTTCAGTCCCTTACCGTAAAGATTAAAAGTTCTTGTGAAATCACAAGAACTTTGCTGATAACGATGCAACTGGTTTTTTAAAATAAACAACAATCCTAATGGTAAAACAGAAAGTTTACCGCTCGAGGCGGCCTTGTAATCTATCACGGCCGCGTTGCACAGCCGTTAATAATTTACCTAAATTAACTTCAAGATTTGCTAGCATCTCGTCGGCGTAATCTTCCGCGCCCAATCTTATTTCTCGTTCGCGCGCCTGAGCCGCCTCAATAATCTCTTGTGCCTTCCGTTCAGCAAGTTTTACGATCTCCTTTTCTTGGACCATCGCCTCTGCGCGTTGCCGGCCTTCGTCGATGATCCTATTTGCCTCTTTTTCAGCCTCGTCTATCATCTCTGCTCTCTCTTTAACAATCCAGCGAGCCTGCTTTAGTTCTTCAGGAAGGGCGGCTCTTAATTCATCAATTATGTCGTATATTTTCTGCTCTTGAAGCACAACAGATCCGCTAAGAGGAATCTTGCGACCATTTGCTATTACGTCCTCTAGCCGGTCAATAAGGCCCATTATATCCATCTAACCTATAACCCTCCTCAGGCTAAATCAGCGCAGCACGCAATGATTTTATTACGTTTGGTGGTACAAGACCATCAACATTGCCCCTATATCTTGCAATCTCTTTAACAACGCTTGAACTCAAATAAGCATACTCTGGGCTGGCCATAACAAATACTGTTTCGACATCCGGACACAGCCTTCTGTTGAGTTGGGCCATCTGGAACTCATGTTCAAAGTCCGACACTGCCCTCAATCCTCTAATAATAACACGAGCGCCATGCATCTGTACAAAATCAACAAGAAGCCCGTTAAACGAATCTACCTCAATCTTATCTTTATTGTTTAATGCTTCTATCACCATTTTAACTCTTTCTTCAAGAGAAAAGAGTGGTGTTTTGCTTGGATTTACAACTACTCCTACAATTACTTTATCATAGAGCTTGGCAGCCCTGTTAATAATATCTATGTGTCCTGCAGTTATCGGATCAAAGCTGCCTGGAACAACTGCAATCATATTAGCCTTTCTTTCGATAAAATGTCACGGCTGTATCACCGTAAATCCTGGTCGATTCAAGCTCAAGACCCTCAACGCTTCGTGGCTCAGTCTTAGCCGCATGCTCTAAAACAAGTAAGCCGTCTTTTTTAAGTATATCGGATGCCAACATGTTAAGTATGGCATCTAAAAAGGATACGCTAATTCTATAAGGAGGGTCAAGAAAAATCAAATCGAACCTTAGCTCATTTTTCGCCAACCTCTCTATCGCTTTATACACATCAGACTTTATAACAGTCGCCTTGCCATCGAGGCCGGTTATGTCAAGATTTTTCTTAATCAGATCAATTGCTTGTGTCTTTGAATCAATAAAATAAGCATGCTCTGCACCTCTACTTAGAGCTTCTATGCCGAGGCTCCCTGTTCCTGCAAAAAGATCAAGTACGTTTTTATTATTTATCTCCCGGCCGATTATGTTAAAAATAGCCTCTTTAACTCTATCAGAGGTCGGCCTTATATCGGCTCCTTTTGGGGCGTAAAGTTTTCTGCCTTTTGCTACTCCTGCGATGACTCGCAACTCAAGCACCTTACTTTCTAGCTCTCAGCCAGAAGCTTCCAGCTGCCGTTTGATAGATTAAAACAGGCGGCTGACTATTGGTAATTTTAAGACTGAAATAGCCAATCCACATTGTCGGCAAACTTGTCTATAACTTCGTTGAGCAGCCGGCGGTGTGCTTGTGACGAGAGGCCAGGATCCCGGTCGACTATTTTAAAAGCTGCTTCTCGTGCTATCGAGAGTATCTCAATGTCGCGGGGCAATTTAGCAATTTTTAAATCAGGCAGGCCCGATTGGCGGGTACCAAAGATTTGGCCTTCTCCCCTTATTTGAAGATCGGCCTCAGCCAGCTGGAAGCCATTTTTTATGCTGCAAATCGCCTTTATCCTTTTTTTACCTTCTTCTGTTGAGGGGTTCGCAAAAAGTATGCAATAAGACTTCCGTTTGCCCCGCCCTATTCGCCCTCTGAGTTGGTGGAGCTGTGCTAAACCAAACCTATCAGCATCCTCGATCAGCATTACGGTAGCATTTGGGACATCTATCCCGACCTCTATGACTGTTGTTGATATTAGAATATCAAGCTTGCCTTCATTGAATTGCTTCATCACCGATTCTTTTTCAACTGATTTCATGCGACCATGAATTAGACCAACTCTTAAATCGGGAAATACCTCGTTTCTTAGGCGATCTGTCTCGTCCATAACAGCTTTGACTTCTAACTTATCAGATTCTTCTATTAATGGACAAACAATATAAGCCTGCCTGCCACCGGCGACTTCGGTTCTTATTATTTCGTATGCCAACCCTCTGTTTGCATCGTCGAGGTGGATTGTTTCAACATTTTCCCCTATCTTTTTGCTGCCAGGAAGCTCCCTGATGATAGACACATCTAAATCTCCGTATAACGTAAGCGAAAGAGTCCTTGGTATCGGGGTCGCACTCATTACCAGAACATCCGGGTAGTAGCCCTTTTCTTTAAGGATAATGCGCTGCTCGACACCGAAGCGGTGTTGCTCGTCAATAACGACAATACCTAATCGCTTAAAAACTACTGAATCTTGAATGATGGCATGGGTGCCAATTACTATATCGATATCGCCATCTGATATTTCTTTTGCTAGCGAAGTGCGCTCTTTTAAGTTAAGGCCGCCAGTTAGCAGAGCAACACTTACGCCTAATTTATCCAATATATCTTTAATTTTAAGGTAATGCTGTCTGGCAAGTATCTCAGTTGGCGCCATCATGGTTGCCTGGTAGCCGCTCTGGACGGCTGTTAAAAGTGCAGCCAAGGCAACAACTGTTTTGCCTGACCCTACTTCACCCTGCAGAAGGCGGTTCATAGGGAACGGTTTTTCCATATCGGCTTGGATTTCGCTTATCGCCTTTCTCTGGTCGCCGGTTAACTCAAACGGAAGGATGTTATAGAAGAGGCGCAAAAGTTCACCATCGCTTCTATGTGACGCACCATTCATTTGCTTCTCTACGCGTTTTTTTCTTATTGCCAATCCAACCTGCATAAGAAAAAGCTCTTCGAAAATGAATCTTGTGCGGGCTTTTATTAGTAGTTCTCTGGTTGAAGGAAAATGTATCTCAGACAGGGCTGTCGCTTTTGGGAGAAGGCCGTGCTCTTTGATTACGCTGTCGGGTAGAGGATCATCAATATCGCCGAAATCATCAAGCGCGTTTTTTACAATCCGCCTCATGGTATTCGTAGTCAAGCTCTGTGTCACCGGATGTATAGGTACAATTCGACCAGAGTGAATTGACTCACTGTTTCTTTCGCTTAAGACATCGTAAAACGGGTTTTCAATCTGCAGCGCCTGGTATTTATATTCGACTTTGCCGCTCAAGGTAACCTGCATACCCTTTTTAAGCCGCCTAGCTATAAAATCCTGGTTAAACCATGTTCCAGTAATATATCCGGTTCCATCGTATATTTTTACATTTATAACCCGCGTGCCTCTTCGACCCCTCCATAGTTTTACCTCCCGTATTTCTCCCACAATGGTCGCCTTCTCACCGACTTTAAGCTCAGATATCTTTTTTCGCTTTGATAGGTCTATATATCTATGCGGGAAATGGAACAACAGGTCACCAACGGTCTCTATACCCAGCCTCTCAAGGGCACTCTTTATTGTGGGGCCCACAAACCTAACCTTTGACACAGGATATTTTAATGAGCTTGCGGCTGCATTATCTAAAAACTTTGGAGGCATGTCTTTTGTTGAGGGTAAATTATCCGGCTTATCCATATTGTAAATTTTATCGGATTTTACTCGCCATAGGCTACTCTTACTATAAGACTATCAGTAAAACTTGTGTTTTCGGTTTTTGAGGCTTTGCTACGGGCAAATTCTAATCACCTTTAAAAGAAAGGGAGGTCAGCCAAAATGTCATCTTTATAAACAAGGATTGCAAAAGCATCTGGGCCGACGTAGGTACCGATTACGCTGCCAATTTGCGATTTTATGACGACGTTACTATTAATATCGGCTTCTTTTAGAGCCAACTCGATCTCGTCTATTGCGCTTGAGATATCTGCATGAGCCAATCCGATGTTTACCCTGCGACCCTCACAGAATGCCTTAACTAAACTGACAATCTCGCTTACTGCACGTTTCCTTCCCTTAACTTTTCTAAGCGGTGCCACTATCCCATCATCAAGGGTTAATATGGGCTTTATCTTCAAAATAGATCCTGCCAGAGCCGTCGCTTTTCCGATTCGTCCGCCCATCTCAAGATACTTTAAGGTATCGACATAAAAGATATCTTTTATGCTATTTGCCATGCGCTCGGCAATACTTATCATTTGACCAGCGCCTTTTCCCTCGCTTCTTGCCTGTACGAGCGATTTAACTATGAGCCCTAATCCAGCACTTGCATTTTTACTGTCAATGACGGTCACAGGCAGGTCAACGTTTTGAGAAGCAATATATGCCGATTGAAATGTGCCGCTTAATTTGGCGGATATGTGAATGGATATGATATGATCGCAATCAGAGTGCCTCTTATAAGCTTCGATAAACTCTTGAACCGATGGTTGGGATGTTTTAGGCAAAACCTCTGACTCTCTAAGCAGGCCGTAAAATGTTTCAGGCGGCATCTCAACCCAGTCTTTATAGCTCTTATTGCCAAATCGTACTACGAGCGGCACCATCTCCACGTCATTTTCCTCATAAAACGAAAGCGGCATATCTGCCGTGCTATCCGTGACAATTGCTATTCTTGGCATATCACCAGTCCCTAAACAGCCTATCAAGTTCCTATTATATTTTCGGTTTTAGTCCACAGGGTATAGTAGCATGTAACTCTTTGTGCCGAGGCCTTGAAATGCAAAAGTCGATAGAAAATATTTTTACGCTTTGGCATTTCCAGATATCAAGATGCTATTCAATACCAATAACAAAATGATATACCGGTTGGTCACCGCGGTGTATATCCAACTCAAGTTCAGGAAACCTTTCTTTGATCATCATGCTTAAGATGTCTGTGTCATTGTCTGCTACTTGGTCGCCTGCAAGAATTGTTATCACTTCGTCATCTTCGGCAAGCATCTTTTCAATAAGATTGCACGTTGTTGTGAGTAAATCGTTCCCGCTTGACCTTATTTCACCGTTAAATAGGCCTATAAAATCATGTTTCTTAAAATCGCCATTATTAGCATCTCGTATTGCGCAAGTTACTTCACCGGTTTTTATTTTAGAAAAAGCTGCCGTCATGGCATTTTTATTATCGGTTAGAGAAGCTTGCTTATCGAATGAAAGGAGAGCCGCAAAAGCCTCAGGTATCGATCTCGTAGGTATTACTGCAATATTTTTATTTGTCAGACCGGAAACTTGCTCTGCGGTCAAGATAATGTTTTTATTGTTTGGAAGTAAAACGATATCGGCAGACGGGATATCATTTACGGCATTTAAGATGTCGGCGGCACTTGGGTTCATGCTCTGTCCACCGTTAACAATTCGGTCTACGCCCAGGTTAAGCAATATATCTTTAACACCGCTACCGTTTGCAACCGCTACAACACCAATTCCGGTTGCAGGCGAATTCACTATATTATGTTGGCCATCCCCTGCTTTTATTGCCTCTGAGCGTGCCCTTGATTGTTCAACGATGTTGTTTATCTGAACATCGGTTATCGAACCCATGCTCGTTGCAATCTGAATTACCAAACCTGGGTCATTTGTATGGATGTGTACTTTGGTGAGTTCTGGGGTTCCGACGACAAGTGTTGAGTCGCCAAGAGGGTCGATCTTGCTCTCAAGTTTTTTAATGTCTATTCCATTGCTTTTTAAAACAAACTCAGTGCAGTAGGTAAACTCAAAATCCTCCTCGAGGATATCTTTTTCGGCAGGGCTTGCGCTGTCTAGCTTCTTGGCAATTTGGCCGTTTACACTTTCACCCTTGAGCGCAGACAAGATTCCCTGGGCAATAACAACAAGCCCGTACCCGCCGGCATCTACGACTCCGGCTTCCTTTAGTACAGGCAGCAGAAATGGCGTTCTCTCAACTGATTTTATACCTTCATCGACAACGCCGCTGATAAAATCAAGCGGAGCCATGCCATTACTAGATAGTTTCTCCGCCGCCGCGGCCATATCGTTAACAACCGTAAGCATGGTTCCCTCAGCTGGTTTTTTAACAGCTTCATAAGCAACCCTAGACGCGTTCCCGAGGGCTTTAGCTATGGCTGATGCAGAAAAATCGTCATATTTCTCAATCTCCTCGCAAAATCCTTTAATGATTTGCGAAAGTATAACACCTGAGTTGCCTCTTGCTCCCAGAAGCGAACCATAAATTATTGCTTTGGATAGCTCTTTTGGAGATGCGTTATCTGTTTTTAAAACCTCGTTTAGGACACTCTGGATGGTGTGGGCCATATTAGTTCCAGTATCCCCATCTGGAACTGGAAATACATTCAGCTTATTTATTTCATCCTCATGGTTTTTTAGCGCTACAAGGGAAGCCTCTAAAAGCAATAAAATAGCATTATTTTGCACCAAACTAATTCACCTTTTTATTGGTCGGTCATAAAGTTATTGTTAATAATAACAAATTATATCATGGGAGACTAATTTATCATGCCATTGCAGTGCTGATAAGGGATTGCATAAGCTTTAAATTATCTCTTACAAAGCGGGTTATCAAGAAATTGTCTTTTACATACTGCTTACCACGATTTCCTTCTGCAATAGCTTCTGTGGGATTTGATAGAAGCTCCAGTATTCGTTGTGCAGCCTGTTGTATGCTGTCAACAAGGTATCCGCCCCCTCCAGCAAGCTGCATAGGGATGCCCCCTGTACGATTAGCAACAACCGGAGTGCCCTTCCAAAGAGCCTCCGACACAACAAGCCCAAATCCTTCCTTTAGGGATTTTTGTATAATGACATCCGACATTCTCTGGAATGCGTTGACCTGAATATCAGACATGCCGTGAAAATTGGTAAATACGTGTATGTGGTCGTCCTGATTCTTTGCGGTAATTACCTTATCATATATTTCCCAGCCTTCCGGGTCATCTAAAGCCATCGAGCCTATAAAGACCAAACGAACATCAGGTCTCTCTCTTTTTATAAGCCGGTACACCTCAATCACTCCCAGAGGGTCCTTCCAGGGGTCATACCGGGATACTTGGCAAATCACCGGTCCATCCATTGGTATTCCGGTCCAATCAAGCAGTTTTCTGGCCAGTTCTTCAGGTATGTCTATGTTCTTAGGGCTCAAGGGGTCGATGCCAGGTGGAATTATTTCTACCCTAAGAAGATTCTGTAGCTGCGGCGGCATAAACTCATGCAGGGTAAAGACAGATGCGTCGTAGGCGCAAATGTACGGCAGAAGGAAATCCCAAACGCCTGGTTCGGGGCTGGATGTGTCGATATGGCACCTCCAAATCCACTTTGCTTTTATATCGGGTCTGAACTTGCACAACGCTGCGGGCTGGGGGTCGTGAACAAAAATGATGTCAAAATCCTTAGCGAGCGCCTTTGCGTTTAAACTATTGTAGGCTATGTATGTCTCCTTATCCATTTCAGTAAGCGTGTAATTGCCGCCTTGAAGAGCATTATGGATAGACTTCGTAACGAGAAAAAATCGTTCATCTCCGGTAATTACCAACCATCTAGAGTCAATGCCTAAAGCTCTCTCCATTGGAATAACTGATCGAAGTAGCTCAGATACGCCTCCGCCAAGGGGAGTAGCGTTTACATGGAGCACGTGCAGGCCTTTTAATGGCTCTGCTATAAGGCGAAGCTCTGCGATAGCCTCCGGTAGAATTGCCTCATACATTTCCAGTTGAAACTCAACAACATCGACGCTCCTCGTCATAAGAAACCCACTCCCGAAGGGACCCCCTTGTTACTAGTACATATTTGCCTTTCCCAATGTTCGCAATGAAGAAACAAAAGTAAGCGAGCCTTGTGCAAGCTTTCGTTTTATGCTAGAGCCAGCCCAGTGTTAAGAAACGCCAATTGCCAAAGGTATTTAGCTAACGGTAAACTACGGTATAAGGTAAAAGCGCTGTAAAACACAGCGCTTTTACCGCTTCTAGTTTCTAGAAATAGATTCAAAGGCAATTCTTAGAAGCAACCCTTAGGCGGCTTTACGCATAGCTTCTACATCGTAAGCCTGTTGTTCGCCAAGATAGTTTCCAAAGCTATCGGCATGTTCTTCTTCCTGACCTAGAATATCTTCAAGCATTTTTCTTATTCCAGGGTCTGTATCGCCTATATCAACTATAGCCTTTGTGTAATCTTGAATAGCATTCCTCTCAAGGTTGAGATCGGCTCTTATCATTTCATCTACCGACTCGCTGGTAAAAACAGCTGCACCCTTCATCTCCTGAACCTGGCCTGGATTTGTAATAGGCTCGCCACCCAGCATAGTTATTTTCTCTGCAAGCAATTCAGCATGTTTCATCTCAACGATTGCAATACTTCTTTCAAGCCCCTTTACCTCTGAGAAATTAGGGCCTTTTGCCTCGTAGTAATGATTCATGTACTGCTGAATAGCAAAAAGCTCTTTTGACCGAAGGTAATTTAACCTATCAATAATCTCTTTTTTTGTCAAACCAGTCACCTCCTTTCAAATAAGGACAAGGTTAAATTACCCAAACATATCAATTGCTAAACGAACACTACTAATATGGAAGCTATTTGAGCAGGTAAATAAAACAGGATTATTGTTAAATAAAACAGGAAGCTTTAGCTTCGTATATAAATCCTCGAAAATTACATTGTTTCCGTTTTAGCTTTGAACCGTGATGCTGCTTTTCGGCACAAGGCACCGCGTATTTGCCTGCACTATGCAAACCGCCAGAGCTTGCCTTATAGCCGGATAAATGGTAGTATTTTTTCTTGTTGAGTTTATTTCGAGTAGGAGAGGTTTGGAAATGTCCAGGAAATGCTACGTATGCGGTAAAGGCCCGATGACCGGCAATAATGTAAGCCACTCCAACAGGAAGACACGTCGTAGGTTTAACCCTAACCTGCAAAAAATCCGTGCTCTCATCGACGGCAAACCGCAAAACATCTACATATGCACAAAAGACTTAAAGGCTAATAAAGTTACACGCTTGGTTTAATCATCAAAAATGCCCAGGTTCCCAGGTTCCAAGCCTGGGCATTTTTTGTTACAGCTTTTAGAATGATGCGCGCTCTACCTCGGTTCCGTCTTCTAGGGATATTAACCTTATCACCCTATCTTCAATAAGGCCAATAGTTGGGAAGTCACCTTCACCGCCTTTCGGCAAGGAAGCACTTCCAGGGTTAACTAAAGTAATACCAACAGCAGCTTTTATGCTTCTTACGTGTGTATGGCCGCTTATAATAAGATCCAATGCGTAACGGGTTCCAATTTCAATCAGCTTATCCTCGCTGTATATATCGCCGTGTGTTGCCATTATTCTTAAGCCTTCTGCATACACGAATGCAAACGGACTCTGTATGGGATACGCAATTGCATTAGAATCTACTGGTGCATCGCAGTTTCCTTTAGCAAAAATAGTCGGAAACGGTGCGGCATTAATCGCTTTAGCCAGCTCAAGGGGTTTATAGGAAGGCCCTCTTGGATTAAAGGGACCGCTGCTTAATATATCTCCTGCATGGATGGCAAAATCGATATCCTTTAAAAATTGGAGCGCTCTCTCCCATGCCTCAAGGTCACCATGCGTATCGCTAATTAACCCTATCCTCACAAATCTCACCTTCGCTATTTTAATGAAGTGCCTGCAAGCTTCCCTTGCCTAACTGCACGGATTTTATAATTTTATTATACACGTAAGCCTTTGCTTTATCGACAGCATCATATACTTTCAATCCTTTAACCAGGTATGCACATATTGCTGAAGCAAGCATGCAACCTGTGCCTCTAACATTTCCTACCTTGATCTTCTTAGCATCAAAATAATATTCGTTATTACCATCGTAAAGCAGGTCAAGGGCTCGGTCGCCCTCAAAGTGTCCTCCTTTTATTAACACCCACTCGACCCCAGTTTCTTTAATCGCCTGCGCAGCTCTTAGAAAATCATCTTCAGATGATATTTTAATGCCTGTAAGCCAGCCGGCTTCATTTATGTTCGGCGTAACCATGAGGCAATACGGCAGGAGCCTCTTTTTTAGAACTGAGATTGCCGCTTCAGAAATCAGCATCTTGCCATCGTTTGATTTTATTACGGGATCAATGACAGTATTTTCTATCATCTTTTCGCTTACTAAGTAGGCGATTTCCATTATATTTTCAGAGCTACCAAGCATACCAGTTTTAACGCCATGGACTTTTCCATCAGCAATGATCGCTTCAAGCTGGTCCCGTAAAAATTTTGCGGTAAGCACTTTGTAGGATCGTACGCCCTGGCTATTTTGTGCCGTGACGGCTGCTAAAGCAGTATAAGGATAAATGCCAAGTTCTATAAATGTCTTTATATCGGCTTGGATTCCTGCTCCCCCACTAGGATCTGACCCACCTATAGCGATTACTTTTTTGATTTCCAACGCGCTCACATCCTAGAAATGGGTGTAGCCACCTGTTTCAAGCGGAATCTCTTTACCCGACCAATCAACAGTCGTTATCCCATGCGACATGTCTACAATCTCTCCGATTTCAGTTACTTTTACGCTAAGTTTTGAGAGTGCTCTTTCTATCTCCATCTTTGCATCTTTTGGCGCTGTAAAAACTAGCTCGTAATCTTCACCGCCAGCCAAAGCTATATCTATCGCTCGTTCACCGGTAAGCTTAGCAACTTCCTCGACGCCTTGTGCAATTGGAATTTTGCTCAAATAAAGCCTTGCCCCAACAGAGCTGGCTTCACAGATATGCCGTATTTCACTTGCAAGTCCGTCGCTTATATCTTCTGCCGCATGGATACCGCTTTTAGCAAGAATCCTGGCCTCGTTTACTCTTGGCTCGGGAAGAAAATGTGCTCTCTTTAACTTCTTTGATCCTTTTATTTTAGGTTCTAAATTGGGATTTAAAACTAGGCGCAGCCACGCAGCCGACGCGCCAAGCTCGCCTGTTACCATAATAACATCTTCGACTTGCGCATCGCTTCTCCTGCAAAGATATTCTTCTTCAACTTCTCCAACCAACGCTATGTTTATTATAAGTTTGTCGGACTTTGTGACGTCGCCACCTACTATGCGTAAATTATATTTTTGCGAGATATCGGCCATACCCCGGTAGAGATCCTCAACAAATGAAACTTCTGTTTCGGGATTTAGCGCAAGTGAGACAACGCCGTAGTCAGGTATTCCGCCCATAGCAGCAATATCGCTTATGTTAACAGCCACTGATTTGTAACCAAGCTGCCATGCAGATATTGTGCCCGGGTTGAAATGGACGCCTTCCACTAGCAAGTCGGTTGTAAGAAGCAGATAGTCAAGCTTGGTTGGCTTAACTACTGCTGTGTCGTCTCCTATGCTAAGGACAACACGCTTGTCTTCATATTCTACTATGTTTGCGATACGCTCTATTAAAGCAAACTCGCCTATATCGCTTACCTTCATTGGTTGCTCGTTTATCACAGTGGGTCTAGATGCGCCGATGTGCCACTTTTTTTATCCACTGAATTTGGTATATTGGCACATCAAAACCTTGCTATGTTAGCACATCTAGATTTCGGCACTCTAGCCTTATTCTAGACTCACTTTAACAGATTTCTGCATCGGTTCCCAAATACTCCGCTACAACTTTCATGGCACAGAAATCTCCGCACATAGTGCAGCCTTTTATATCTTTAGTCTTGCGCTCATTATATGCTTTAGCGGATTTCTCAGGATCGATAGAAAGCCTTATCTGCTCATTCCAATCCAGAGCTTTTCTTGCCCTTGCCATGGATAGATCCCATTCCCGTGCTCCCTTTACGCCTTTTACTATGTCGGCAGCATGGGCTGCTATTCTTGAGGCTATTACGCCTTCACGGACATCTTCAGCGGTCGGTAGTCCAAGGTGCTCTCTCGGAGTTACATAACATAAAAAATCGGCTCCTGAGACCGCTGCCATGGTCCCACCTATCGCTGCCGTGATATGGTCGTATCCCGGTGCAATATCGGTAACTAGCGGGCCAAGCACATAAAACGGTGCGCCTTTGCATACTTCCTTTTCAATTTTAATATTGGGTTCGATTTGGTCAAACGGAACATGTCCTGGTCCCTCAACCATGACTTGGACATCGGCCGCCCTTGCTCGGTCGACAAGCTCGCCAAGAATTAGGAGCTCTTGGAATTGGGCCCTGTCTGATGCGTCAGCTATGCAACCAGGTCTTAGGCCGTCACCAAGACTTAATGTAACATCATACCTCCTTGCGATATCAAGAAGACGGTCATACTGCTCATAGAGTGGATTTTCAAGATTGTTATGGATCATCCAGCCAACAGTAAAGGCTCCGCCCCTGCTTACAATGTCTGCCACTCTTCCCTGCTGCTGCAATGTGTTTAGCGTCTTCCAGGTAATACCGGCGTGGACCGTCATAAAATCTACGCCCCCTGCTGCCTGCGACTCGATGACATCAAAGATGTCATCGACGGTCATCTCGACAATGCTGCCATATCTATCCATAGCAACAACTGCGGCCTGGTATATCGGCACTGTCCCCAGGGGTATCTTGCATCTTGACAGAATCTTTTTTCGTATCTCAATTAGAGGTCCACCCGTGCTTAGGTCCATTACCGTGTCGGTACCAGCCTTTATGGCAACGTCAAGTTTTTTCAGCTCTTCATCGACGCTAGGGTACTCGTCTGATGTACCTATGTTTGCGTTTACTTTGGTCCGAAGCCCCCTTCCCACCCCAACTACCTTTATATCTCTGCGATTGATGTTAAGGGGTATGACAATAAATCCGCTGAGCAACCCTTCAATAATATAGCTCTCATCGACACCCTCATCCTTGGCAACAGCGGCAACCGCATCTACTGATTGGCCTCTTTTCATCCTTTCAATAATCGTTGACATTTAAATCCCTTACTTCAAAATTAATTTTTTAGTCTAAGACAGCTGCGTTTTGAATTTTTTCGTTCAGTGCGCGTGCAGCCTCAACCATGTCGGCCGCAGCCGAAATAGCAGAGATAACAGCAATACCATCCGGTTTTATCGCCAAAACCTCGTCAATGTTGTCAACACCTATGCCGCCGATCGCAACTATAGGCATATTTGCAACCATTATCTTTATTTCAGCAATACCTTCCACCCCAATCGGAGGGACGGAGCACTTTTTGCTATCTGTATGATATACCGGACCCACACCGATATAATCGGCACCATCACGGTAAGCCACAACCGCCTCATCAATACTTGTAGCCGAAATGCCGATAATATATTCCGGACCAAGCATTTCGCGTGTGAGCTTTAGCGGAAAATCATCGTCACCCAGATGAACGCCATCGGCGCCAACTGCAAGTACGAGGTCAACTCTATCGTTTATGATAAGCTTTACGCCAGCCTCTTCCGTCATTCTTCTAAGCGATTTAGCTATATCGTACATCCTGCGGTTAGTCGAAAACTTATCCCTATATTGGATGACCTTTGCGCCCCCCTGAATAGCTGCTTCTGCAATGTCAAGATGGTTTCTACCGGGCAATTCAGTTGTTATCGCATATAAGCCGATATTGCCTTTAAGCTCTGCTCGAAACTGGGAATCCAACTTTAGCACCTCCCATAATATCTTCTCTTGTCAACCCATAAATTGAATCGTAAAGTAGCGTATGGAATGTTCCTGGTCTGTTGCCGGCTTCAGCTGCCGCTTTCTCACCGGCAATCCCATACACTACTAGAGCACCGACTGCCGCTCTGAAATAATCCCTCTGCACAGCAGCAAATGCAGCGGTGACCGTAGTTGACATGCAGCCTGTGCCGGTAACCATCGCCATAATTGGGTGGCCGTTTTTAACTAAAGCAGTCCTCTTACCGTCTGTGACGATATCTTCGGAGCCGGTAACGCTTACAACAAAGCCTTCACGCTTTGCGTAGTCACAGGCAGCATCAAGTATGCCTTCGCTTTCTCCGACTGCCTCGACTCCTTTTATTTTACCGCCGGCTCCGGCCAGTATACCTATTTCAGCACTATTTCCTCTTATTATATCTATTTTAACCTCGCTAATGATGCGTTTAATGGCGTCGGTTCGAGGCTTGGTTGCCCCAGCGCCTACCGGATCGAGAATTACCGGAATGCCAAGTTCATTAGCTTTTTTACCGGCAACAATCATTGAGTCAGCCCAGGTTATGTTGCCAACGTTAAAAAGCAGCGCCCCGGCGTGGGTTACCATTTCAGCAACCTCTTCTATCTCCCACACCATGACGGGAAGAGCGCCAACACATAGGGTCATGTTTGCGGTCTCGTTTTGCACCACAAAATTGGTAATTTGCTGGATAAGAGGCTTTTCTTGCCTTATTCGAAAAAAGTCCTCAACGATATCCTCTAGAAAGTGCTCCATATTAAACCTCCTTAAAAGTTTGAGAGTACAGAAAACCTTTATGCAGATAAATAAGCCGTGCCAGAAAAGGCACGGCTTTAAAACCGTAAACAAGTTTAATTCCCTTCGCTGGCATTACCCAGAAGCGGCTCTAGCCGCATTTCAGGTTCAAACGGTCGTAAAGTTTACGCTTTACCTCTCAGCCGCCAAGAAGCAGCTCCCGGTTCTCTATTTAAGTTTTCAATATTGAATAATAACTTAAATCCTAAACTTAGGCAATATATACCCTACTTTAACTGTTTTAACGTCCATATTTTTGATTAAGCTATCGCTTTGTTGCTAATCTATTGCAATATTATCTGCACAATGGGAATAATGAATTATATCGTTCTTATGAGGTGCTTTTTGGCCAAAAATATATCCGGGCGCAAAATAATAGGCTCAATTGAGGGAGCTGTCGTGCTGGTTACAGCAGCATATGAGGGGATGGCAAACGCGACCACTGTTAGTATGGTTGCCGGATTGTCATTTAGGCCGCCCCTAGTTTGTATTTCGTTAAGCCACCGCTCATTTTCTCGCTCTCTCATAGAAGATAGCGGTGAGTTTGCAATAAATATTGTTTCACCGGCTGAATTAGACCTGGTCAAGAAAATAGGTGCTACATCTGGACACAAAGTGGATAAATTCAAAGAATTCGGCGTTAAGACGAGACAGGCAGAAATAGTTAAATGTCCGCTGATAGAATTAGCCCATACTACATTGGAGTGCAATGTTACTCAGGTTATCGACTTAGGCAGGCAGGATCTTTTTATTGCTGAAGTTGTTTCATACCAGGAATTTAGGCAGGATAGCCCAATCTACCTTTATCATGGAAAGTACTTCACCTTAGGAAAACAGATTGGAACTTATTATGGATAACAATGCTAAGAAGTTGAAAGCTCCCGTTTAAGGTATTGCTTAGAGGTAAAAGGATAAAGTACTTGCTGATTCCGGAGGTGTATTATGCGAAGCCTTTTTAGTCCACTTGAAATTAACGGGCTTATGCTAAAAAACAGGATAGTAATGCCGCCGATGGAAACAAACAGAGCAGCGCCTGATGATGGTGTTAGCGATTGGATTATTGACCACTATGTTAAGCGCGCGCGAGGCGGTGTTGGTTTAATTATCGTTGAGCACACGTTTGTTATGCCAAACGGTCGATTTTCACCGCACCAGCTTGGTCTATATAAGGATGACCTTATTCCGAGCTTTAAGAAGCTAGCTGATGCAATCCATGCTGAGGGTGTGCCGTGTATTTTGCAGTTAAACCATGCAGGTTCTCGAACAACCACAGACGTTATAGGTGAGCAACCGGTCTCCGCCTCACCAATTCCACTGCCAACAGGTGGAGAAGTGCCCCGTGAGCTTAATCAAGATGAAATACTGGCTATCACAAAAGCCTTTGCTTCTGCCGCCAGTCGCGCTAAACAAGCTGGTTTTGACGGGATTGAAATACATGGAGCACACGGTTTTCTCTTAAATCAGTTTGCCTCTCCCCTTACAAATAAAAGAAACGATGAATATGGTCTTGATATGGCAGGCAGGATGAGGTTTCCTCTCGAAGTCATTCAGGAAACCCGTGCTACGGTTGGTTCAGATTTTATGCTGTTTTACAGGCTGGGTGCCGACGATATGATCGAAGGGGGCATAACTATAGAGGACGGCATTGAAATGGCGAAACTAATCGTTAACGCAGGCATAAAGGTGGTTGATGTCTCAGGCGGCCTTATAGGCTCAAGGCCGCCTGATATGGTGCCGGGTCAATTTGTGCCCCAAGCCGCTAAAATTAAAAGAGAGGTAAATGTGCCGGTAATCGCAGTTGGAATGATTACAACCGGTGAGCTGGCCGACGACATAATTCGGGATGGAGATGCTGACCTAGTAGCCATTGGAAGGGCATTGCTAAAGGACCCAAACTGGCCAAAAACTGCCGCTACTGACCTGGGACTTGAATAGTCATCTGAGTGGAATCGTTTGGCGGCTTTTCTTCAAGGGTACATCACCTTAAACAAAATATCTAAGGAGGATGTATAAATGATTCCAAATCTAGAAGCAAAACCACTACCCTACAGTAGCCTGCCGGGGCTTTCCGAAAACCAATTGAGGCAGCATCATGATGTGCTCTATGTTGGATATGTAAAAAAGGTAAACGAGATTCAGGAAAAGCTAAAAAGCGTAGACCTTGCCGATACTAACGCGACCTATAGCGCGCTTAGAGAACTTAAATTGGAGGAGACATTTGCAGTTAACGCCGTTAAGCTGCACGAAGGTTATTTTGCAAATCTTGGAGGAAACGGTCAAATAAGCGGCGCCATATCCGATTTAATAAACCAGGATTTCGGATCTTACGACCGCTGGGAGCAAGAGTTCAGAGCCGCAGCAATGTGTGCAAGAGGCTGGGTTGTTCTGGCGTACGATCTTGATTGGAATACCGTCCATAATTATTCGCTCGATGCGCACAACTTCGGTGATATCTATAATGCCGTTCCCCTTTTTATACTTGATGTCTACGAACATGCGTACTTTATTGACTACGGTACAAACCGTAAAGACTACATCGAGGCTGTAATGAAGAATGCAAATTGGGACTATGTAAACGGTGTTATCGATAAATACGGTCTCATAAACATGCGCAGGGCTATGGGAAGGGCGGCTTAGAAACCGCAACGATTCCATATTAAAAGGGCGCTTTGAGTCAAAACCGTGTGAACGTTAATGTTCACACGGTTGCTTCTCTACTGCCCTGGTTGCGTCGTTTTGCTCGGCGGTTTATTTTTCTGGGCTTCATGATATTGTTGCGCTGCTTTTATGAACTCATCATAGCTGTTTGTGAACGTATGTCTGCCAGAGTTATCTGGCGCCAGCACATAATAAAGATAGTTCGTCGTTGCCGGATTTAAAGCTGCCTGTATTGACGCAAATCCAGGATTGCAGATAGGCCCCGGTGGCAATCCTGGATTTTTGTAGGTATTGTATGGTGAATCTACTTTTAGATCGTCAAAAGTCAGCCTATCTTTGTGTTCTGGAAGCGCATACTGCACCGTTGCGTCAATCTGCAGTAACATTCCTTTAGCCAGACGGTTATATATAACCGAAGCAACAATAGGCCTCTCATCGGCTACTTTTGTCTCCCGCTCTACCAGCGACGCAATTATTATTATCTCATAAGGGCTTCTGCCTATTGCGGCGGCCTTAGACCAATCCAAGCCCTCCGTCTTCTTTTGGAATTGCTGAAGTTGCAAATCCACAAACTGAGCCGCTGTTGTACCCTTTTTGATCCTGTATGTATCGGGGAATAGATATCCCTCCAGGCTTTTTGATTTAGCACCGCTATTCTGGAGGAATGGATAATCCCTTTCCAAAAGGCCTTGTTCTACTATGTTCAGGTACTCGTCTGCGTTTATGTGTCCCACTGGACCGATCCGTGCTGCCATCTGTTTTGCAGTCCATCCCTCAGGCAGCGTTATATCGTAATAGGTTATTGGCGGGCCAGCTATAAGTCTGTCTATGACAACATTATATTCCATGCCGGTTGTAAACTCGTACTCGCCAGGTTTGAAATCCGACTCGACGCCTCTTTTTTTGGCTGCCACACGAAAAACAAACGAGTTTTTAATCACTTTCTTTTTCTGCAGAAGTCCACCAATTTGAGAGGCGGTCATCCCCTTTTCTATCTTGACCTTAACGGGTACTTTGGGTGTGTTATCTTCCTGAAGAAAGCTTTTCCACGCTAAATATCCAACTAAAACAACTGTGCCTATAATTATGACTAGGCCAAGGCTTGCAATTATGCCCTTTACAATACCAGATTTGCTTGATTTTGCGACGTGTTTACTGCGGCTTTTAATCTTTTATTCCCCCGATCTTTTTGCATCTAAATAGCTCTGCAACATTATTGCTGCTGCGATTTTATCTATAACTTCTTTTCTACGGCTCCGTCTTACCTCTGACTCCAACAACATCCGTTTAGCGGATGCTGTTGTAAGTCTTTCATCCCATGTCGCAACGGGTACTTTTACTGTTGCCCTTAGTTTTTCTACGTATTCTAGAACTGCTTTGGCCTGGGGGCCTAGTTCGCCTGCTAATGAAACCGGCAAGCCTATAACCACTTTTTCGACATCATATTCATCGATGAGTTGCTTTATCTTTTG
>JAIMBH010000042.1 GCA_023511485.1 Bacillota bacterium
AGATTGGTCTGCTCTGCTATGTCATCTATTACTTCTATGATCTCACCGATTTGTTTTGACTTCTCTCCAAGGGTCTGCACTTTAGCGGCGCTATCAAGAGATGTTTCCCTAATCTTATCCATGCCGGAGATTGTTTCAGCGACTGCGTTACTTCCTTTGCTTGCAACCTCGGTAGTATTGTTTGTGACATCGGCAACCCTCTGCGCAGAAACCGAAACCTGCTGAATCATCGTTGATAAGCTGCTTAGCTGCGAAGCGGCTTTATTCACGTTCTCGTATTGGAGTCTTGCGCCTTCTGCCAGCTTTGCAATGGAGATATAAATCCTCTCAACAAGCTCTGCCGTGTTTGCGGACGATACGGCTTGTTCGCTAGTGCTGTGAGCGATCTGGGAAACTGCTGCCGCAATTTGGATAGCCAGTTTAGAGATTTCCTCTGAATCGGTATGCAGTGCGGTTGAGGAGGCCGATAGCTTCTTCGCGGCGTTGACCACATGTCCTACCGATAATTTAAGGTTTTTAAATATAACCTGGTTGGCCAAAACGGCACTGCAGAAAACGACTAGGATAGAGATAACGATCATAATTATGTTGAAAGTAAACATATTGCTGCGTGCGCTATGGTGCTGGATGCTGGCTTTGTCTATTGCCTTCTGAGCCTCTTTAATTATATTGTTAAGAGACACTGTACATTTACCTTCTGGACCTACGAGGGCTTCGATCTCATTATATGCAGCTTCTGCCCCCTTTCCGTTATAGGAGACGGCAAGATTTTCAATTGCGGCCGTCATCTCGGCACGCCCACTCTCTAAGCTATCGATATGTGATTTATCTATTTCAAGCTTACCGTTATCGATATGGGTCTTAACTTCTGCGAGCTGACTACCGTTCTCTTTGAGAATTCCTCTCATCTCTTCAATATATGATGCTTCTTTGGTTATAAGCAGCTTATATGCATCTGACCTTAGCCTTTCAGTGTTTCCTTTAATGATAAGAAGGTGTTCTATTGATTTTTGCCCTATCTCAATGCTGCCAGTAGCTGCTTCACTTGCCCTGGTGCTATAAGCTGCGTAAGCGCCCATACCCAGAATCGGAACCAGAGATAAAACGAAAACGATTGTAATGGCGATGCTCGCCCGAATTTTCAGCAGCGAAGAGAATAATTTCGATGACTCTATCCGGTTGGTTATTTTTGCTAGCGTTGATTTAAAAACTTCCTTATTCATATTCTATGATTGCTCCCTGAGTAAAAAATAGATTTATCTACTTAATGAATAGCCTGGTAATAATTGGCATCCGTGCTTTCGCTGTTACATTTATCGTCAGGGATCGAGTTTCCTTTAGCATTTTTTGTAGTCCAGTTGACGATAAGATTAACTACCAACTCCATCCTTAATAAGCTTAATAAAGAATAATTTAGGATATTAATAAGTATGAGGACGGTTGAAGAATCTGTTATTGTCAATGTTCCTGTTGATGTAGCCTATGCTACATGGGCAAACTACATTATTTTTCCGTCAATAACCGGCCACGTTATTCTGGCAGAGCGGATAACGAGAAGGTTATCACATTGGATAATAGAAATTATGGGCTATAGGTTTGATTTTGAAGCTCTGATCGACCAGTTAAAACCTAATAAATTCATATCCTGGCACTCGGTTACAAATATCCATCATCTAGGGTCGGTAAGTTTTAAGCCAGATGCTGGGAGAACACTTGTCACGTTACGGATTATGTTTGACACTGAGGACTTAGCTACTGATTTGGCTGACGATTTGGATATTTTGTGGCCAGAGCTTAAAAAGATATTTAAAGAGGCCTTAAATAGCTTCAAACTGTATGTAGAGCAAATGTGGTGGCAAGTACCGGGCGTAGTTTAATAGCCATTGTTTGTTCAATGGTTATTTATGGTACAAACAAGCCTACGATCTCGCCTATCGTTGTATCTACAAGTCCTTTGTCAGTTATTTTAAGCTTGGGCACTGTTGCAAGTGTTAGGAAAGATAGAATCATTAATGGATCGCTTAATTTACATCCAAGGTCTTTTATAATCGCCTGGAGCCTTTTTAACTTATTGTAAACTTCGCCGCTTTCTTCCTCGGACATAAGACCAGCAATAGAGAGCGGAAGAGTTGCTAAAACCTCGCCATCATCTACGGCGACAAATCCACCCTGCATTTCAATAACCGCATTTACAGCCGCAGCTATGTCCGCGTCATATACGCCGGCGACAACGATGTTGTGGGCATCATGCGATACGCTTGACGCAATAGCGCCCGATTGAAGGCCAAACCCTTGGACAAGGCCAATGGATATTTTTGTGTCGCGGCTGTATCTATTGATGACTGCTATTTTAAGAATATCACGCTGCCGGTCGCTTTTAATCACTCCTCCTACTGCCGGAGCAGGTACGATTGTTTCCTCCGTAACTATTTCATCTGGAATGATTTTAATTGTCCTAACCCGCTTACCTCGAGCTGGAAGCACAAAGTCTTCCGGATCAACCTTCGAAGCAAAGATGCTGTTTTGCAGGGTTATCGGAGGTTTAAATTTTTCAACAAATTGGAAATCTTGTCCAACGTCGTAGACTACAACCCCGTTCTTGATTACAGTTCTAATAGAAACCTCGGTTACGTCCTCAAGGATAAGAAGATCGGCGATCCTGCCAGGTACTATTGCACCCCTGTCGTGTAGTCCGTAATGCTGGGCTGGGTTGAGGCTGACCATCTGGATAACCAGTCGTATATCAACCCCTTTAGCAATTGCTCGGCGGACAATATGGTCAAGATGGCCTTTCTCCATGATGTCGGTGATACTGAAGTCATCGGTAACTAGAGCCATATTCCTCGAGGTAATATAGTTTGCCGCCGGTAATAGGGCATCTAAGCTTCGTGCAACTGAGCTCTCTCTTACCAACAGAAACATTCCTTTGCCGATTTTTTCAATGCCCTCACCTAGCTCCACGGTTTCGTGGTCTGAGGTAGCGCCCGTAACAAGATATGCGTTTAGCCTCTTGCCCCTCAACTCCGGTGCGTGACCGTCGATTATTCGATCTGCTGCTACCAATATTTTTTCAAGAGTGATGGGTTGTCCGGTCATTATGCCTGCTATATCCATTACCTCGCCAAGCCCAATAAAGGCGGGGTTGGATAGAAGCATAGCTATCTCATCTTTACTGATAGATGCCCCTGTCGTCTCGATATCAGGCGGTGCGGATGGCACGCTTGATGGGGCCATGAAGAAGAAGTCGATAGGTACATCTCGCGTAGCCCTGAGGAGGTAATTTATACCGGTTATTCCTGCGACGTTGGCAATCTCATGGGGGTCTGCTATTGCGGTAGTTGTGCCGTGTTTGATCAATTCTAAGGCCAGCGATTCGGGCCTTAGCATTGAGGTCTCGATATGCATATGGCAATCGATAAAACCAGGAACCACGATTGAGCGCGAAACATCACGCTCATAGATGCCTTTGTACCTCCCGACTCCGGCAATTATACCGTGGTGGATAGCGATATCGGCCGTATCAAAAGCCCCAGTAAAGACATTGACTATTTCAGCGTTCTTTAAGACGAACTCGGCCGGCTCTATGCCTCGAGCTACCTGAATTATTTCATAAAGCTCCTCGAAGTTCATGTAAAGATTATTCCTATCCAGCGATGTTTTTAACATCACCAAATTGGCGCAAATTACACATGAACCGATGGAGGCAAGTAGCTTTAGATTCCGGTGCTTCCAAATCCGCCGGCGCCTCTAACTGTTTCATCCAGCTCGTCTACAACGTTAAATTTAACATTTTCTACTTTCTGGATTACAAGCTGGGCTATTTTATCACCTTTTTTTACTTCAAAGGGCTCTGATTTATCGGTGTTAATAAGAATAACACCGATTTCTCCCCTGTATTTGCTATCGATAAGGCCAGGAGTGTTAACAATGCTGATTCCATGCTTTAAAGCAAGTCCGCTTCTTGGCTGGACAAATCCGGCATAACCGGTTGGGATGGATATGCTTATACCAGTTGGGATGAATGCCCTCTCGCCGGGAGGTATTGTCTGGTTGATTCTGCTTCTTAAATCACAGCCAGCATCGCCATCGTGGGCATATTCCGGAGCTGGTATCTCGCTATCAAGCAGCTTGATGTTGATTTGCAAGAGTATTGCCTCCTTGAACGTCGTTTAGTATTTAGCAGTTTCTTGTGTTTGATAACATGTTAGCAGAAAGCCCTGTATTTTAGTACCTGCCTGGCGTCTTGCTAGGTAAATTAATAATTTAACATTTGCAATTCGAAATTCTACACGTGGGTAAGATAAAAGCGGAGGTGTGTCTCGTGAAGGCAGAAGAGTATAGCTTTGACCAAATAATAAAAGAGCCGGGTGTTTATTATAATCCTGACGAGGGCGTTATTATTAGAGTAAGCAGAGTTTCGCCGCTTATGTATGAACAGGAGCAACTTGTCGAGAAGAAGATGCTTGGAAAAAAAGGCGGTGTGCTTTCCTCAGTGTTTTATAAAATAGCAGATGACCCCGGATTGAACGATGAGGAGGTTGAGGCGATTATAAGGGAAAAACAGCTATAAGATGTTGTATTCTAGGGCGCGTTCCCTCGTAAGGGCGCGTATAAAAGTTCCATATTGACAGGACGAGATACAATAAAGCGCGCAGTATCCTTGTTCAAGGCAGTATAAGGGTTTACTGCCAAGCTCATCTTTCTTCTTGCTAACAACCTCACGAAGGAACGCTATTGCTTGCTCTTTTGAGTCTTCCCTTACAATTGCATGAAGGATGTCTGCGACTGAGCATTTTTGGTGGCAGCTGTCGAGGCAATATCGAGTCTCAGAGCAGGAGCTGATAGTTTTTTTAAACTGTTCCCATTCCCCATTGGAGAACTGTTCAACATATAGTATGGCGCCTTCAATGTCTGTCATACTTAATTCACCATTATCAAGCTATAGCTTGATTTTAGCATACTCTGCAGCGTATTTCACATCGATATATAAATATATTATCGGCAGAAAAGAAAAAGAGATAGAGGTCCGGCGGGACGCTTTCGACCTCTATCTCTGATGTAGGAGGCAATTAAACCTAGCCGCGAAGGCGGACCTGTAGATAATTGGTAGCCGCCTCTGCAAACTCTGTAAGGGATTCTTTACTATAAGGTTCGATTTTGCTTGCTGAAACCTCCATTGTGGATTTTGGGTTAAACTGCTGCAGGTAGTAGCGCTTTGCACCTGCTTCTGCCAGGTATTTTGCAATTTCTATGACATCTTCACGCTCGACGAAAGTAGGCGCGACGGTAGTTCTAAATTCTACCTCCAGCATTCCTTTGGCTTCGGCATCTATAAGCAGACTGATTGTTTTTTTCACCTCGCCTGATAGGTCCGGCCGCCGTGTTGCATCGGCGTACTTTGAAAAGCTAGTTTTTACATCCAGTGCGACCGCATCAACCAGGCCTTTATCAATGAGTTTATGCAAAATTTTGGGCTGCGTTCCATTGGTGTCAAGCTTTACCTGGAGGCCCAGGCTTTTTATATAGACCGCAAGGCTTTCCAAATTGGCATTAATTGTTGGCTCGCCGCCGGTTATACATACCCCATCAAGCCAACCGTCCTTAGACGTGAGTGCCTCATCGAGCATATCGCGTGGTACATCGGGCAAGCTATTGTTTTCAAGCACCAGTGAGGCATTATGGCAAAATGGGCATCGGAAGTTGCAGCCGCCTAAAAATAGCGTCGTGACGAGGCGTCCCTCCCAATCGAGCATGCTCAGGGGAACAATTCCTTTAACACCCAGCGTTTCAGTCGCAACATCCTTTACAACCATTTTGCGATTTCCTCCCTGCTTGGCACTTCTCCTCTCCAGGATTGAATCTCTTGGCCACTGTCATCTATCACAACGATGGATGGAGTTGACATAACTCCATAGAAGGCAGCTTCTGCCAGGCCATCTACTTCATCTATATTAAAGAGCTCTGCCTTTGGGCTTTCTGCAACCAATGCCTTTGCCGCCGGGCATTTTGCACAGTTTTCCTTCCAAAAAACCTTAATCTTCTCTGACATCTGAAAAATCCTCCGCTGTTACAATTATGTTGTAGGTTTTCCGGGGCCGATATGTAACTCGGCCCCTTTGTGGTATTGTTTATCTTGTATCAATCCTGCCTTCTAAAACCTTTGCTTAGCATCCGCATCCATTGCCGGATATACCCGTTTCAGCAACCAGACTGGTCCTAATCCTATCTCTGAGCTCTCCGGTCTTTCCTTTATTCCAGGTTGGGATCTTCGAAAAATAGCCGACTATGCGCGTTATGCCGTAGACATTTTCCGAGCCACATTCAGGGCACGCATCGTGCAGTCCTCTCGATGTACGCCTGCAGTTGTCGCAGACCGTAAATTCAGGGCTGAAAGCGATTTGTTCGGCGTGGGTTGACCTGAATGTCTTAAGTACAAAGTTCTCGATCGACTTAGGCGATGGCTCTTTTTCGCCCAGCCATATATGGATGATCGCCCCAGCTTCGATCAGTGGATGGAAGAGACTCTGCTTTCTTACCCTCTCAACATAGTCAACATCTGCCTCGACGGAGATATGGATACTGTTCGTATAGTAGTACTCGTTGGTCTCAAGATTGCCTTTGATAACTTTTCTTGTCTGCTCCGGATAATATTTCATGTCAAGCTTTGCAAGTCGATATCCCGATGACTCAGCAGGTGATTCTTCCAGGACCATCTTGATACCGTATTGATCAGATAGCTGCCTTGCTTTTAAGTTCATGTGTGAGATAACCTTTAGGCCGAACTTTAACGCTTCATCCGATTCATGAAGCTGCATGCCCTTGTGGGTCTGAACCATTTCGTTTAAGCCAAGAAGGCCGCAGAGATAAGTCAACCTCTCCATCCTTAAGTATGGCTGACCATCCCTTGCCATGTTGAGCATAGCAAGCGGTCCTTCGTTCCCGAGAGCCATAAGGCTGCCAATGAACTCTTTCTTTTGCAGATGCGCTTTGGCAACGAGTTCCATAGTTTTGTTAAGCTCTGCAAAAAGCAGCTCGTCGTTGCCATGCGCCTTGTAGGCAATTCTCGGTAGATTGATCGTTACATTCTGCAGTGCTGAGAATCTCATCTTCTCAGGCTCTTTAGCCTCTTCGAGGTCTTCTTCGCCCAGTTTCAGTTTCAGGCGGCAGCATTGGCTAACCGTGACCTCATCGCCACGATCAAAAACAAAATAAGTGATGCCCTGCTTCGAGGCAACTAGGCACGCGAGCTCCAGGAATTCCTGCCAGCCATCGGTCCTAAAGAAATCCTCATTTATGTGAAGTAGCGGTTTTGGGAATACAAATGTTTTGCCGTTTGCGTCACCCTCTAGATAGACCTCAAACATTGCTTTGAGGAATGCCTGGGCTTCTCTCTCGTATTCTTTATAGGTCTTTCCCGTGTATACTCCTCCCGGGCCAATTGCTGGTGTATCAGCAAAGTGCTTTGGAATGTTCCAGTAGAGATTGAAGTCGGTAAATGTGACCTGGGAGCCTCTTGCTCCTGCAAGTTGGTTAAATTCGTAGATAAGCATCTGAGCCAGCTGCTTAATTTCATCATAGCTCTTACCAACTAGGTATGGTGCAAAGAACATGTTTACCGCTTCCCAACCGACTGCGCCGGCATAATGTGCCTGCAGACTTGAAGCCATTTTGACCATATGACCAATTAAAACCTCCGGGTGTTTTGCCGGCTTGGAAGTACTGGTTATATTGGGCAGGGACAGGCCGTATTTCTTTATATATTCAAGCGAGTGACCACCACAATATGGACGGATAATAAAGCCAAGGTCGTGCAGATGTATATCCCCCATTAAGTGAGCGAGGGATACATCTTCGCTAAACACTTTACGCAGTGCAAATTCTTTCAATAGCGTTTCGGCAAGAGTAAGATTAATAGATTCTGGATTATGAGTGGTATTGCTGTTCTCTTTGTTTGGGTTAGATATGATTTGCTCAACATCAAACATCGGCAAGCCGAGGTGCGAGTGTTTCTTATGAAGCATTGTTAAGTTTCGCTGCAGGAGTTCAAGGTCAACCAGTTCTCTTATAATGCTGGTGGTGACGGTGCTAAAGTTGCTTTCGAAAAGTTTCCTTTCTACCGCGGTGGCAATTTCATTTGCCAGGCTTTCACTTGCACCAGTCTCCTTAATAAGAGAATCTATGATTTTAACTTTATCCCAAATGTTAATCTCTGATTTTGACGTAGTGCTGACCAGAAGAGCAATGTCTGTCGCATCGCCTTCTTCGCGGTAGGTTTTGACTACGTTGATGACCCTTTTTGGTATAGTTTTCGTGTCTACTTCAACTTCTGTTTCAGGTTCTGCCGCGACTTTTAATTTGGACATGTTTTACAATTACCTCCTCTAAAACAACCTTTTGAACTACTTTTAAAACTCGCTCTGCCTCTGTTTGGGCGCAAATGGTGCTGCGAACTATGTGCTTGTCGTGCCAGTTCTATGTACGGTATGTAATTACTGCAATATTCTGTATGTGTGCCCTGCTACATAAGTGCTTCTATCTCAAATTCTGCTTTGATAGGATCTATATAAATTTTTTCAGCTCTTGCGTAAACTCTTCAAGATCTTTGAACTCCTTGTAAACAGAGGCAAAGCGAATATAGGCTACTTTGTCAACTTGCTCTAATGCTTTTAATACTCTGTCACCTAACTCCTTTGATTGCACTTCGTGCCTGAACTCGTTTCGCAAACCTACTTCAATGCCGTCTACGATCTCCTCTGCTTTTTCTCTCTCCACCTGCCTTTTTACAAGCGCGCGCAATATACCCTCAAGAAGCTTGGTTCTTGAAAATGGTTCACGCTCCCCATTTTTTTTAATCACTGTAAGCGGTATTTCTTCGACTCGTTCGAAGGTGGTAAACCGCTTGGTGCACCCCAGGCATTCCCGCCTTCTTCTAGTGACGTCGCCGGTCTCATTAAGCCTTGAGTCGACAACCTTTGAGTCGTTAAACCCGCAATAAGGGCACTTCAATTTGCCACCTTGTCAATAAGTTATCCACAGACTTATCCACAACATATCGTGTCTGTTGCTATAGTATACCACTACATATAGGGGCTTTAAACAGTTTGAGGAAGAAAATTTTGCGTCGGCTGCATAACCGCAGGAAACGGGCCTAAAAATTTTCCTAGCGGTTGCTTGTTTAGTAATTTGATAAAAAACCGACATCCAGATAATAGAATAATATGGTAGTAAATGGCAGCTTGTAACTTATAAGCCGAGCCAAAAATCAAGTCTCGACTGGGTTGGGGATCGTCCTTTTGATTTGCGAGTCGTTTGTCCAACGAAATTCGCTTCTGTTTAAATTATCAAAATCAGGAGATTAAGGTATTAGAAGTATAATAACTGTTATGTCACAGATGTGCGCATAATTTTTGGAGGTGGCAAGCATGGCGGAGCCACTACATGAGGAACGCCGGGTCGAAGAGCGCAAGTCATATGAAGAGCCGGCGCCAGATCGTACTATATACGAGCGCAGATATATGGAAGGCCAGGAACGGGACAACATGGTCGCGCTTGCAGCGATCAGGTACACGGCCATTGTAATTATCGTTATCTCTATCCTTTATTTTCTGGCCGTTTATCTAATTCCTGCACTAACCGGCAGGTAATTGGTGACAGGCACCGGGCAAACGTATTAGCAGGTGGTTTATCTTATCCTTGGTTAAAAAGTGTGCGGTTGTAAAAATTATAATTCCATCGCATTAAAAAATTTAGTCTTGCCAACGAACTGTTAGCTTTTGGTTCTAATAATTTATCTAGCGGCGGGTAATGTAGGCTGATAGGTCCTGCATTAGCGCCTGGCGGTTTTCAAGGACCTTCTCCAGTTCTAAAATGCCCGATATGATCCGGTACCGCTTTATTGGATCCTGCTCCTTTTCATATGCCTCGAGTAAGTCATCGTATTCTAACATCAGAGCCTGGTCGAGCGAGCTTAAATGAAGATACAGTTCTTTGGCCCGCTTTTTTGAAGATCTTTCCCTTCGCTTTGCGGCAAGGATCCACTTAAGATGAACTAGATAACCCCTAGTATAGTCTTTGAGCCAACCCATAGCTTCTCCTGCGTAAAATTTATTTGTCGGAATTACCTTGTCTCTTTGGAAGGTTATTGAAATCGGCGTCGAAGAATATCTCCTGCTCTGTCATGCCGAGCTCTTTTGCAATTTTTGTCATGAAGTAGGCCGAGGGAGTATGCTTTCCCTTAACCCATTTGTTCACTAAGCTTTTATCGACACCAATTCTTCTTGCAAGCGCGCTTTGGCTGATATTTCGCTCGTATAATAATTTTTCAAGTTTCGTTCGAAAAGAGGTCATACGAGAGCTCCATAGTATTAACAATTAACTGAAAGGTTAATAAAACTTTTAGCGGTTGTCAACTAAAGTTGTCAAAAGTTACTACTGCAAGTTTATAATTATCTTATGAGCGATAAATTAAAGGCCAACCGTACGTATAAAGATTTTCCTGAGGCTCTCAGAGAACTTATGGAAGCCAGGAACTTTAGCTTTCCTAAGCTCGCAAGAGAAATAGGGCGGCAGCTTTCAACCACATATCTTCATAACCTTGCCTCTGGCAAATCCAGACCGACAGAAGAAAATATCGAGGTAATTGCCAGGGGCTTAAAGGTTAATCCTTCGTATTTTAAAGAGTACCGGGAGTATCAGGCTAAGCGTGAGATAGACAGAAATCCATATATTGCCGATCTTGTTCTTGATAAGGAGACAATCAAACTTACGGCCGAATTTGCAAACCTCAGCAATGAGGAGAAAAAACAAGTTTCTCAATTGATAAAGGAAATCAAATCCAGGTATCGCACCAGAAGAGACAGTAAGCACTGGTAGCATAACAATTCGCCCTCCCGTAATCCCACCCTTCAAGGGCAGGAATAAAAAAGGTAGCAGAATCCCTAGTCTTCGCCTTCTGCTTTCTAATTTCTACTTGCTGGCCTTATGGGCCGTAGCGAACTTATGTTTGCACGAACATATTTTTGTGTTATATTTAATGTGTTAGCTTATGGTTGCCTTCAAGTACCGATAGACGCTTTTTAGGAGGAACGCATGGCCCAAGACAACTTGACCGACCGCCAGCGGCAGATTCTTGATTATATCCTTGCGGAGATAAACAGGAAGGGCTATCCCCCATCGGTTAGAGAGATAGGTCAAGCAGTCGGTTTAACATCAAGCTCGACCGTGCACAGCCATCTGGCGGCACTTGAGCGCAAAGGATATATCAGGCGCGATCCGACAAAGCCGAGAGCTCTTGAGGTAATCGACCTTAGGCTTACCAACAAAGGCATCAGTCCTGATAAGGTAAAAAACGTTCCCCTGGTGGGCCGAGTCGCTGCTGGCACTCCTCTTTTCGCGCAGGAAAACATTGAAGACAACTATCCCCTGCCAGTTGATATAGCTGGCGAAGATTCCTTTATGCTTAAGGTAAAGGGCGATAGCATGATAGAGGCCGGAATCCTGGATGGTGATTATATAATCGTGCGGCAGCAGGCAACAGCAAATGACGGCGATATAGTTGTCGCGCTTATTGATGATGAGTCGACGGTAAAGAGGTTCTACAAGAAGCGCGACCGCGTCGTTTTAAAAGCCGAGAACAAGTCGATGGAGCCTATCATCGTAAGAGATGTTAGAATTCTGGGTAAAGTCATCGGCTTAATCAGAAAGTTCTAGGGCTTTAGTGTATGATAATTTCTAGGCCTTAGCGTATGATGAAAGATGAGAATTCGGCTGTGCTCTCCTCAGGCACGTCAACAACAATATCTGTGCCTTCTTCTGTGTGGTGCTCAGAGTGAACCAATCCTGCACTATACAGTTTTTGGATTGCCTCGCCGTGTGTGTAAGGGATTAAAAGGTGCAGGCGCACCATTCCTTTCCGCATGACCTTATCGATAGCCTTTTTTAAGTCATCCAGGCCGATTGATTTTTCGGCCGACAGTTGGACGGCATCCGGGTAGACTTTATTTAACCGCAACTTATCGGCTTCGGCCACAAGATCGATTTTATTAAGGATAAGAATCTGTGGCTTACCGTCCGCCTCAAGCTCTTTTAAAACATCCTCGACAGCTTTAATTTGGGCTTCGAGCTGTGGGCAACTTGCATCCACGACGTGAAGCAGCAGATCTGCCATTCTTACCTCATCTAGAGTCGACCTGAATGCTGCTATAAGCTGGTGTGGAAGTTTCTTAATAAATCCGACGGTATCGGAGATGACGACCTCTTTTCGGTGATTATCTAGACTTAGCTTTCGCGTGGTTGAGTCAAGCGTTGCAAAGAGCTTGTCCTCTACGAGCACATCTGCACCGGTAAGCGCATTGATAAGCGTAGATTTGCCTGCATTTGTGTAGCCGACCAGTGCGATACTGTATACTCCTTGTTTCTGACGCTTTTTTCTTTGGGTTGAGCGGTTTTGCTTTAGCTCTTCGAGCTCTCTTGTGAGGCGCTGTATGCGCTTTCTCATAAGCCGCTTATCAGTCTCAAGCTGCGTCTCGCCTGGACCACGCAATCCAACACCACCGACGACTTGGCGCTCTAAGTGTTGCCACATGCCACGCAGTCTTGGTAATAGATAATTAAGCTGGGCCAGTTCGACTTGAAGTTTGCCTTCGGCTGAATGTGCGTGCTGGGCAAATATATCAAGGATAATACCAGTGCGGTCGATTATTTTGACTTTGCTGATAATTCCCTCGAGGTTTCTTTGTTGCGACGGGCTGAGGTCTACGTCGAAGACTACAAGATCGGCTTGCTCAGCTCTAGCAAGCTGCATGACTTCTTCGGCCTTCCCGGGGCCAATAAAAGTGCGCACGTTGGGTTTATCAAGCCGCTGCATGGTGCGCCCAACTACCTTGGCTCCTGCTGTTTGGACTAGCTGTCCGAGCTCATTTAATGTCTGCTCAGCTTCCCACTCGGATTCATTTCCAAGCTGCACGCCGACAATGATAGCCCTCTCAACTCTTTTTATATGGTTATCGAGTACCTCTTTAATGCCTTTCGCCTCTCTGTTTTATACTTCTCATACCAATAATACAGCAATACTAGAGTATAAAAACTAGGATTCATAAACAATGGACGATGGATAGCTACCAGCTACCAGCTTTCATCTGCCAGCCAATACAACAAGAGCTGATAGCTAGTTGCTGAAAGCCGATAGCGCTTTAGAGCGAATCCTTAATTCGCTCTAAAGCTTCTGCTAGACGGTCATCCTTGACACTCAGACATATTCTGATGAATCCCTCACCCGATGGCCCATAGGCGTTTCCGGGCGATACCACGACGCCCGCGCTATCTAACACATGCGTTGCAAAGCTTGCAGACGTATAACCCTCTGGCACTCTCACCCACACATATATCGTTGCCTTCGGTTTGTGAGCTCTAAGGCCGAGTTTTTCAAGCGCATCCATGACCATATCACGGCGCCGCGTATAGATTTCGCGCATTTCTTGGATAATATCCTGTGGTCCCTCGAGGGCTTCAATTCCGGCGTACTGGATTGCATTAAAGATGCCAGAGTCGATATTTGTCTTTACCCTTCCCAGGGCTTCGATAACTTTGGCATTACCGCAGGCCCACCCAATGCGCCAGCCGGTCATATTGTAAGTTTTTGACAACGAGTGGAACTCGATGCCAACGTCTTTTGCCCCTGGGAACTGCAGAAAGCTTGGAGCAACATAGCCATCAAAAGTTATCTCTGAATATGGATTATCATGCGCAACTATAGTTCCAGTTTTATCCGCCCAGCTTACCAGGTCTTTAAAAAAATCGTCTGTGGCGATTGCTGATGTTGGGTTATTTGGGTAGTTCAGCATAATCATCTTTGCGTCTTTGGCCGTATTTGCATCGATTGAGTCCAGATCCGGCAAAAAATCGTTCTCTTCAAGCAGCGGAATGTGGATTGGGTTCACGCCAGCAAGAATTGCCCCGGTATTATATACCGGATAACCAGGGTCGGCAATTAGTGTGGTATCTCCTGGGTCAAGAACGGCAAAATTAAGGTGTGCTATACCCTCTTTTGAGCCAATAAGCGGCAATACTTCTGTATCCGGGTCCAGATCGACATCAAAACGTTTCTTATACCATTTGGCTATGCTTTGCCTGAACGCCGGCATTCCAAAATATGATGGATAACGGTGGTTTGCCGGGTTATTGGCCTGCTCGCATAGCTTATCGATGATATTTTGCGGTGTCGGCTCAACTGGGTCACCGATACCTAAGCTTATAACATCGACGCCCTGCGCCTTTTTCTCGGCAACCCTTTTATCGATTTCCGCAAACAAATACGGTGGAAGATTGTCAATCCGCTTTGCAAGTCTCATTACTGTTTTTGCCTCCTCTAGATTTCCATAGTAACAGCTGAACTATTTAGCCAAAGACAGCTATTTTTAAAACTATCACATTTTGCGCAGGTAATGCTAGATATAAATAGCAAAATAAGGTAATTAGCCGGTGACAAGCATACTATTGCGGTGCAGAGCAATCGGATACAGCACTGCAAACAACTGAGAAATATTTTTGGGAAAATAAGTTGGCTGTTATAAGAATCATACCCTTAGAACAGCGGTAAATGGTGAAATAGTTCACATATTAAGTGTTAGCGCTTGCAATGTCTTACAAATTGGACAGCCTTTTAACATTTAAAAGCGACAAAGTAAGGAATAAATAAAGTAGCATTTATTTGGGATTTGGGAGAAAGAAGGAGGATTCTGTGTCTAGCCAGGATGCCGTGAAGCAGGCCAAGGACCGGGATTGCAGGATTATTGAACAGCTAAGAAATCTTGCAAAAAGGGGCCATAAGATGCCGTGGGTTAGAGAAGATGGAATAGCCACTTTTCAGAAGCTCATCCTTAAAGAGCTGGTTAAAAAAACAAAAGTCCCAGGCAGCATTAATTGCCGAGACGAGCTGGAGAAAGAGTTTGGTATAGACTTGATAAAAATTAAAATTGCTGCAGCCGGTACTTTAGCTAAGAATGAGGCCTTAGGGCCTCATAATTTCTGCAAGGTATCGGTTAAAGCGCTGGAGCAAGAGATATTATCTAATCTTCAAAAGGATGTCGGATGGGCTCAGAGACTCCTTGCCCGCTATGTTGTATGCACACTTAAAGACCGCGGCTGTCACGCCGAGACAGTAAACGATTTGCTGACCGTAACTTATAAGGCCGAGGAGGCCTTGCCTGTTAAGCAGCCTGCAGATAGAATCATCTTCTTGCTGAGCATAATTAAAGCCTGGAAGTCAGGGCTGTTGTGTGGGGTTATAGAGGAGTGCCTGACAATGCAGGAGAAATTTGTCGGCAGGATAAGTCCGGTATGCAGTAATTATGCGGACACTATAGATAGGATATCATGCACCTACTTTAATCTTAAAGGCATAAAAAGCCGTCTATCCTCTCTTGGCAGAGATATCCAGGATGCGGAACTGCGAGGTTCGGTAAACCAAGTGCAGGCAATGGTAGCTGAAATCATGAGTACGATAAGAAAGTCGACTCCAATATACGACAAAGAATTCGATAATGAAGCGGAGCCTGATACAGAAAACGGGTCTGGGGCGAGTATTGAGGCTGCTTAAGGGTCAGAAACTGCCATTTAAAGGGTATAAACAAAGTGAGCACTAATTGGGAGCTGTGCACGTGAAGAAACCTATTGCTTGGCAAAGAGGCTTTTGACTATGGCCTAACATGTAAAATATTTCACGATCCTGGCTGTTTAATGCTTTTTGGGGCCAAGCAAAAGCCTAAAAAGCTAATTTAACAAGGGGGTGCGATTATGGGTTTGCTGTTTGTTGTATCCGCGCTTGTGGTGGCCATCATCGTTGTCACTATATCCTACCGGCGAATAGCAGCATCTATTGCAGAAAAAGAGAGTCTTAAGGAAGGTAAAACTGTGTCCGTGAAGAACGGCAATACAGGTTCAGGTAAAGGCCCTACTACCCCGGAGGGAAAGTATTTGCAGCCATCGGTTATCTCGGGTCGTATACGAAGAACCCTTGCAGGCTCGAAGATATACGCAAGGTCCACCAGAAGATGGCCAGGTGACAGGATCGACCAACCTGCCATGCCCGAAGGAGTGGTAAAAATGCAGAGAAAGCTTGATGACTTTCTAAACAAGAGGGGCAACATGCAGGTTTTAACGCCAACTGAAATGAGGTCGCTCATCGATTCAACCGAGGATAGATGCCAGCCCCTGATTTTAACCGCTTGCTATACGGGCTTAACAGCCAATGAGTTGCTGGGCCTCTTATGGGAAGATATCGATTTTGAGCGGTCATGCATCAACGTGCGCCGGGTTTATTTTAAAGGAAAATTCTATGAGACTTCTCGCGATGTTGCAAAGCGCTCTGTTATTGTTCCCCATGCAGTTCTTGATGCGTTAAAGGAGCACCGTGAGCAGCAAGAGAAGAACCACATAAAGACTGCTTGTTACTTTGTATTTACGAATTCAACCGGCGAGGCGCTCTGCAAGGAACTTCTCGAAGAAAGGATATTCGAACTAGCTAAAAGAAGGGCCGGTTTGAAAAATATAAAGTTTGACGATTTACGGTACAGCTACGCGACAGCCCTCCTGAATGCCGGCGAGAGCCTCGCGTTTGTCAAAAGACAACTCGGATATCAGGTAACGATGAAAGATACTGATGGTCAGGAACAAATACCACCCGAGGAAGAACGGGTGGTAAGCAAAAGATTAGCCCTAGATCTAGGTATTACCCCGGCACATAGAGAGGCTTCATAGTATCAAGTTTCAATAAGGATATCGTTATCTTGGATAATAACTTTATAAGCCTGCTCAGGTTTCTTTGCGGGCCCACGGACTACGTTACCCGTCGTAACATCAAACTGACTGCCGTGGCATGGACAGGTGACTACGTTTCCGTTAAGTTTACCTTTAGAAAGGTTGCAGCCCATATGCGTGCAGATAGCGTGGATAGCATAATAGTTTCCGTCAACGTTTGCTAGAAGTGTTGACCTGCCACCGGCTTTAACCTGAGTCATCTGCCCTGGTTGCAGACTGCCTAGTTTGGCAACCTTTTCTTGAGTCATATTACTATCCTCCCATTATAGTGCCATGAGCTACCCGACATCAATAATACCGGTGAAGACCCGATTTGCTGGTCCTTCAAGGATGACATGGTTATTG
>JAIMBH010000043.1 GCA_023511485.1 Bacillota bacterium
CAATACATGGTTTGGAGTATATTTTATATGAGGCAACCAGGGGTTAGTTCGAGTAGATTTTTATATGAGGCAACAGGTTTCCAGAAAGCTGGCTGTAGTTGGAGTAAATACCTTGAACCGAGCAGAAAAATTATACACCTTTAAAGGTGAAGGAGGCCTTAAGTAACGTTTATTTAAAGCCATCTCTCATGCCGGCCTCTTTATCGAAGATGTATACAGTAGAGGAAGATTCTACCTATCGATTGTCTATCTATCGCTAGATAAATTTGAAGGGATGCGCATTAATACTACGAGAAACAATTCTTGATCAGGCTTGTCTTTTTATCTGGCTTTGGAGGTGCAATCCAAGTTTGCAACTTCCGCCAGCTCACAGTAAAAACCATGAATGCTATAATGGTTTTTAAACCCATAAATAAATGGGAAATTAAAGAGAGGCTAATGAAAAACCAAAGGGTGGTAGTCTTGAGCGAGTTCTTAAACAAAATTGACCATGTAGGGAAAATTAGGTTGGTCGAGCCACAAAGCAAAGTTCCAAGCGAGCTTGGTCACCCAATAAGGATTTTAATGGAAGAGCATGCGGCTCTTATTAGGGCAGTCGATAAGGCTAAAGAGATTGCAATATTCCTGAAGGGTGAAGAGGCAGGCGCTGAAACCAGTGAAACTATAGTGCGATTGCATAACATCGCTGAGCATCTTATGGCATCCGAAAACCACTACGTACGCGAAGAGAACGTGCTCTTTCCCTATATCGAAAAGCATGGAATATCTGATCCGACCGCTGCAATGTGGGTCGAGCACGAGGCGATAAGGGATGCAAAGAAGAACTATCGCGCGCTCTTTGATGATTACGATGGGTTTGACCTTTCTGCTTTTGCTGATAAAGTGAGCGAGGTGTCAGAATATCTTTTGGAGATGCTGGCCAACCATTTCTACAAAGAAAACAACGTGCTTTTCCAAATTGCCCTGCAGCACATAAAAGAGGACGAGTGGATAGAAATCCGCAGCGAGTTTGATGAGCTAGGGTACTGCTGTTTCACTCCGGAGATGCCGGAGGCAAAGGTTCAGCCACGTGGGGCAACTGCGGAGGCGGTTCAGGCTGAAGGCAGGATTAACCTTGAAACCGGCTACTTTACGCCAAGTGAGCTTGAGGCACTGCTGAATGCTATCCCGCTTGAGCTAACCTTTGTTGACGCTGATGATAAGGTGCGTTACTTTAATCGCTCGAAAGAGAGATTATTTGTAAGAACAAAAGCGGCTCTGGGAAGAAAGGTCGAGCAATGCCACCCACAAAGAAGCCTCCATTTAGTTAGAGAAATAGTCGAGGATTTCAGGCATGGTAGACGAGATGAGGCCGAATTCTGGATTCAGATGGCTGGTCGGTTTGTACATATCCGGTTTTTCCCTGTAAGGGATGCCCAGGGTAATTATCTTGGCACTGTTGAGGCAGTCCAGGATGTAACTGATATAAGAAGTCTTGAGGGAGAAAAAAGACTGCTTTAGTATATTGATAAAGACCATTAAGGGCTAGCTTAGTTGCCTTAGAAGGATGCATGATGAAGAAATCATTAGGCGCCACAGCAATAGCATATCCTACTCCGGCTTGGGTTGTAGGAACATTCGATAAAGGGGGAAAGCCTAACGGTGCAACGGTCGCGTGGGGAGGCATTTGTTGTTCAAAACCCCCATGTGTGGCTGTTTCGCTGAGGAAGGCAACGCAGTCATATGTAAACATAGTTGGGCGGCAGGCGTTTACAATAAATATTCCCTCTGCAATACACGTGCAGGCGGTAGACTATTTTGGTCTGGTTTCTGGAAAGAATACCAATAAGTTTGCTAAGACGGGACTTACTCCAGTAACAAGTGAGCTTGTTGATGCGCCTTATATCGAAGAGTTTCCTATCGTTTTAGAGTGTAAGCTGCGCCAGTCGGTCGAGATCGGCTCGCACACCCAGTTTATTGGAGAAATTGTCGATGTCAAAATTGATGAGGATCTACTAGGCGAAAAGGGCACACCAGATATCGACAAGATAAAGCCAGTTGTTTTCTGCCCGCCGGTATCTGGAAGATACCACATAGTAGGAAGTTTTCTTGGCCCGGCATTCTCAATCGGCAAGGAACTGCAATAGGGTTTAAACAGCTCGTTGATAATAGAAATCTCGGCTGAGGGCTGGGGTTAGATTGCTAGTAGATCTCCTTTTCTAACACTTAATGGGATATAGTCTTATTTATCGCAGGTGAGACTGAATCGCTAGCATCTGGGTTTTAGGCCGACCCCCTGTGGATATTTGATCTTAGCCGGTTAAGCTTACTATGTCTGTTTACATAGTTAGCAATGTATAGCAAATCCTCCTTTTTAACATCGATAAAGCGAATTCCTATCCTGTAGACACGGGAAGATTTACCTGGTTTGGAGCAGTTGGTGACTTCGCCCAGGATGATTATCGGCTCGCGCTTGGCAAGTTCGATTAATATTCTGGCTCTTGTACCTTTTTCGATCTCACCGGCGGTGTGGATTAAAACACCAAGGCCACCCTCGCTAATGTCCTCGATCTTAATTCCGCGGTAGATATTGCCGTTGCTATCAAACTGGATTCTAAATATGATCGTATCATCGGTTTTTAGCCGCTGGTGTCTGCGCTGCTGTTTATAGGTCGGCTCACCATCGATCTGGATTGTAACGTTTGTTCCATTAGAAGATTGACCTTTTATGCTGACCCTAACCAAACATAGCGCGTTCTCGCCGGCAAAAGTAGCGATGGCCAATCTTCCGGTTATACGCTCCGGCAGATGCTTGCCGCTGGCAAGTTTGCCAACAAAAAGGTCTCTACCTAAAACCGCTGAAACCAGAAAGCCGAGCGCATCTTCTTTGCCGTCTAGCCGCAGGTCAAAAGGAGCATCCTTGGCCAGGAATTCCTCAAGGCGAAACCTATAATTTGGTTTTTCAGCTTTTTCAGCAGCCACCATAGCAAATTTATCGGTTTATGAAGTTTTGAGCTTTAATCAAAACCATACCTGGCTCGATAGCAGGTCTCTTAATAACCGAGAATATTTTCAGTTATTGGGAATAATGATTTACGTATTTGCGCCCATTTGCGGCGATTTAGTACGCTGTTCTGTTTTATGTAAATGTAAAGCCATAAATAGCCGGGAGGACCATGAGAGGGATTACCCTGTTACCCATAACAGCAACTATCCTGAGCCTGTTGCCACGCGGGCCGGCGATATTCTTTCCCATCCTGCTTGTCATCTTTATTCTGGCTATTATCGTAATCATGGTTGTTTGGGGGCCGTGGAGCCACAGGGGTTGAGATGCAGGTTGGATTTATCTAGCAAGCAGATCTAAAGCTCTTTTAGCAACAGACGTAAACAAAAGCATACCGCCGAGCGTCACGACGATCATCGCGCCGCTTGGTGTGTCAAGTACGTAGGAGAGGATAAGGCCTAAGAAAGTTGCGATGGCAGCAGCTCCTGCTGCGATAAAGACTGTTTGCCTAAAGCTTGCAGCAACTGTTTTTGCGATATTTGCCGGGATGATCAAAAAAGCGGCAATTAGGATTATACCGACTATCTTAATCCCGGTTGCAATAGTGATTGCAACAAGCACTGTAAATAGCGTATTGACAAGCAGGGTGTTGGTGCCTGAGCTCATGGCAAGCTCTTCATTGAAAGTGACTTGCAGAATTTTATGCCGATAGGCATAAAGAACCAGAAGAACGGTTGGGGTAAGAATGGCGGCAATCCATACATCACGCGGCGAGATTCCAAGAATATCGCCAAACAGGTACTGCAGCAGGTCAATCCGGTATCCCTCAAGCCGGCTAATTACGAAGATTGCTACAGCAAGCGATATCTCGGCAGAAAATGCTAAGACCGAGTCGTGAGAGAATTTTCCCGTGTTTTGTAGAGCCGCAATTATGAAAGCGGCAAGTATCGCAACTACGATAGTCGTTATGTCAAGGCTTGTTCCAAGCGCCAGGCCGATTGCTATACCCAAAAATGAAATATCCGCAATTGTGTGTCCGATCAGCGACTCTTTTCTTAAGACGACGTAGATACCCAAAATTGCACTTATTATGGATATCAGACTGCCAATTGCAAGTGCACGCAAGAAAAACGGATATGAAAATGCCTCGATAACTGCATTAATGGTGCTCATGTTCGTAAGGGATAAGATAGCCTCCAAACAGCTTTATAATATCGGTATTGGCCGCGACCTCGCGCGGTGTTCCCTGGCACATCATGGTCCTATTTATGCAGATGACCTTGCTTGCATAGCGGTAGACCAGGTGGATGTCATGCGAGACCAAAACTATAGCCATATTCTTTTTATCTTGTAATTCCTTGATTGTCTCAAAGAAGCTCTGCTCGCCGAGCACGTCAACCCCAGTTGTGGGCTCATCGAGTAGCAGCAAGTCTGGTTTAGATAAAAGGGCGTTTGTTAGCATAACCCTTTGTAGTTCACCGCCGCTTAAATCTCCGACTTTTTTGTTCATTAACTTTGCGCCTCCGGTAAGCGCGAGCCCCTCCTCTATACCGGATTTGCTGCCGCTATACGACTGCAGGAGTTCTTTTACGGTAAGAGGAATAGAGCGGTCAAAATTAAGTATCTGCGGTACGTAGCCAATTTTTGCCGTGTTCACTTCGATTGAACCTAGAGACGGCTTGTATATTCCAAGGATAGTTTTAAGTAAAGTGGTCTTTCCCGCACCGTTTAAGCCAATGATAGCCATTACTTCGCCGTGGTATAGGCTGAAACTAATGTCTTTAAGCGCGGTTATTTTTCCAAAGCTAACTTTTAAGTTTTTCGCCTCGACAATAGGTTTAGGTTTACAGCCCATCATCTTTGACCTCTTTGAACGCCTTCATTAATGACGATAGATTCCGCCGCATATTCTTCTCGTAGCCGTCGCGTGAAAGCTCTTGTCCGATAGGATCAAGAACGCCTGTATAGATACCGTAGTCCTGTCTTAAGACGTCGATTACTTTTGGCGAGAACTGCGGCTCGGTAAAGACGATCCTTGCGCCGTGGTCTTTAATATAATCGATTATTCGTGCCATTTGCCTTGGGCTTGGCTCTTTGCCGGGAAACTCCTCGATTGAACCAGAATTCCTTATTCCGTATTGCTTCTCGAAGTATTGGTAAGCGTTATGAAAAACAAAATATTTTTCTTTTTTAGCTGAAGCAAGCTCTTTAGCGATATCTACATCAAGCCGTTTAAGTCTTTCGATATAGGCCTCAGCGTTTTTGCTGTAGGATTTAGCGTTTTTAGGGTCGGCCTTGATAAGCGCATCCCGGATTGCCTCGACCTGCTTTACTGCATTCTCAGGGGAAAGCCAGATATGTGGGTCACCGTCTTGGTGCTCGTCTTTGTCATGGCTCTCAAGCACTTTTATCGATTTGCTTGTGTCAACTATTGTAAGCCCCGGGTTTGCTGCGCCTCTTACGATGTCGTCGAGAAATTCCTCAAGCCCGACACCGTTTATTATCAATACGTCTGCCCGGGCGATTTTTTTGATGTCGCTTGGTTTGGCTTGGAAGGAGTGGATGCTGGCTCCTATGGGGACCAGGTTCTCTACCACGGCCGCATCTCCCGCGACGTTTACAGCAAATGAGTAAAGCGGGGCAAAAGTAGTGACCACCTTTAACTTGCCAATTTCTTTCTCTGATGTGCCTGCATGGAAGGCCCCTTTGCTTTTACTACAGCCTGCAAGAAGCATTACCGCCAGAAGTAATACTGCTAGAGCCGTAAATCTGGATATCTTCACTTGTGGCCCCCTCTTTTCTTGCGGCTACACTTGGAGCATAGCCCCATAGACTCGGCTATGTGCTGCTCTGCATAAAAACCCATTTGACTGGCTATCTCATTTTCCCGTTCGCAAAGGCTACCATCCGAGAATTCGGCAACCGAGCCACAAGAGCGGCATATCATGTAGCGATGACAACCGTGCCTGTCTTCCAATGTGCATCTCATAAACCCGCTTGCGGTAATTACCCTATGTGCGAGGTTCAAAGAGCAGAGCAATTCGAGAGCCCGATAGATCGTCACATGATTGAGCGCTACGTTTTCTTTGCGCAGCAGCCTCTGGATTTCATACGGTGAGAGCGGTCCTTTTGCCTTGCTCAGGATACGAATGACCTTTTTCCTGGGCTCGGTCAAACGAAATCCCCGGCTTTTTAACAAATCTTCCGCTTCCTTAACAAACTCCATATTGCAATATTATTGCAATAAGCGATGTAAGTAAAGTGTAGGGGTTAAAGTTGCAAAGCGAAAAGACTGGCATTAAAGGGCTCCGGAGGAGCTCTTTTAATGTCAACCTTATTTGTGGATAGGTTTACAATTGTTAGCCTGTTCACCGGTGGATTCCCGATCCGCTGTGGTTGGTGCGCCCATTCAAGTTGGGATTCCTGCTTTAGGAAGCAGCCACCTGTTTATAATTATGTATCCAGCGATTACGATGATAATAAACAATATGTCTGACATTGGCTTTGCCCTTCTTATCCTTCTTATTATACTTTTTACAAATTGGTCGACAGCTTTGGAAAAGCTGGCATGTCTTTTCCTTAGATTCAATGTTTAAACGTTGAATCTGAAGTTGATTATATCGCCATCTTTTACCTCGTACTGTTTCCCCTCGAGCCGAACCTTGCCCGCATCTTTTGCCTTGGCCATACTGCCAAATTGGCGAAAGTCCGCAAAAGAGACAACTTCAGCGCGAATAAAACCCCGCCCGATATCGGTGTGTATCTTGCCGCCTGCTTGTGGTGCAAGTGTGCCTTTCCTTATTGTCCAGGCTCTTACCTCATCTTCCCCAACGGTCAGAAATGAGATAAGGTCGGATAGTTCATAAGCAGCACGGATAAATTTTGCTTTTGCTGATTCCTCAATCCCGAGCCCTTCGAGAAATTCAGACTGCTCCTCGGGATTCATCTCGGCTATCTCCATCTCGATTGCACCGCAGAATTCAACGACCGGGATGCTGCGCTTGCTAGCAAAATCTTTTAGCTCGCCCAGATCTGCGCTCTCTTCTTCGCCTGTGTTTGCAACAATTAAGGCTGGTTTTAGAGTTAGAAGCTGGAATCCGCTTAAGGATTTTATCTCCGCTTCATCAAGGTTGAGCTCTCTTAGCGGTTTCTCCTCGTCAAGTGCGCTTTTACATTTTTTAACCAGGTCATACTCAATGCCCTTCTTGTGCTCCTTATCCATGCGCTCAATTTTTTTCTCAAGCACGATAAGGTCAAGCACAATAAGTTCAGATTCTATAGCTTGAAAATCCCGTAGTGGGTTAGCGTCATTGGCGGCTGCTGCTGGGTCAGTAAACGCCTTTACAACTACTGCCAGGGCATCAACACCTTTAATTAAGTCGATTGTCTGCGTGCCGCCAAGAGCCCCGCCTGAGGCATCGCTTGGCCCAGGGATATCTACGAACGATATCTCCGCATAGGTAGTTTTCTTTGGCTTGTAAATATTAGATAAATAGTCGACTCGCTCATCGGGAACCTTTATGACCGCAAGGTTTGCTTTTTGCACGCCAAAAGTTCCTGTCTGGGCTGATAAGCCGGTTAAGGCGTTAAAGACGGTCGTCTTTCCCGATTTTGGCAGACCTATTATTCCTACTTTCATGCTTCCTCCAGGTAGTATAACTTTTCTAATATATAACAAAACACCGCAGCTCACAATACTAGAAGCTAGGGGCTAGGGACTAGAAGCTAGAAACTAGAGCCTAGAGCCTAGAGACTAGAAATGAAGGTCTAGAGTGTGGGTTTAAAAGCATAAGAGATTTAAGAAGATGGTTTTATCTTGCCTCTAACAGAGCCGGTAGGCTCGTTCTAGTGTCTAGTATTGCGAAGATTGCTAAGCCGATATAAAATTTTCATTAGAAGAGGGGGTATTAAGTTGAACAATTTACGAACCTGGCTTCTTATGGGGGCGCTTACGGTTCTATTGGTTTTAGCCGGCAAGCTCATTGGCGGCAATGGCGGCATGATGTTCATGCTTGTCTTTGCCATAATCATGAACTTTTCTGGCTACTGGTGGAGTGACAAAATCGCTATCATGATGACTGGCTCAAGGCCTGTTAGCGAGAAAGAAGCCCCCGAGCTTTACTTAATGGTCAGGAATCTCTCGCTTCGCGCAGGCTTGCCGATGCCGCGCCTCTACATAACGCCATCGCCTCAGCCAAATGCATTTGCAACGGGGCGAAATCCTCAGCACGCTGTTGTGGCGGTAACCGAGGGCCTAATGCAGATGCTATCCAGAGATGAGATTGAGGGCGTGCTTGCGCATGAGCTTGCTCACGTAAAGAACAGAGATATCCTGATTGGCTCGATGGCCGCGATGATGGCTGGTGCGATAAGCGCTATTGCAAACATTGCCCAGTGGGGGCTCTTCTTTGGACGCGGCGATGATGACGATAACCCGTTTGGCATAATCGGCGTAATTATTGCTATCGTTGTCATGCCAATTGCCGCCATGCTGGTCCAGCTTGCGATATCACGTTCAAGGGAGTATGGAGCTGATGAAACTGGTGCCAGAATAGCAGGGCATCCTCAAGGTTTAATAAATGCACTTCTTAAACTAGAGCGCGGGGCGCAGGCGATTCCCATGGATGTGAGCCCGGCAACGTCACACATGTTTATCGTAAACCCGCTCTCAGGGCGGAGTTTCGCAGCTCTTTTCAGTACACATCCACCAATCGCCGAGCGTGTGGCCAGACTTAAAAAAATCTAAAGCTTTAAACTTTAGGGGACGTTCCTGAAAAACTGAAAAACGCCTGAGTTTTTCAGTTTTTCAGGAACGTCCCCTTCTTTTCTTCTTTTAACGAAGTCCTCTTAACAAGAGTTCGTCATTGTATTCGTCGCCTGTAATTGTTGAGCTATCGACATGGCTCTGGCTTGTTGCGTTCCAGATTGTTGGGTTATGACAATCCAGGCAGACGCTATCTATATCATGTGCCGGGTGAGAGGTCAGCCAGGCGTACGTAGCCGTGTCGTCGTAGGCAGTCCCGCCGTTGATCTGGTTTGCCAGATCGGTACCCGACATTGTTGTTCTTGTGACACCAGCAGCTATCGGGTCTCCGTTAAAATCAAGGCCGAAAAGGTCGTCTTTTAACATCATGTAGCCCAGCGTGCGGTGTGGCCAGCTGAAGCCATCGTCTGCGCAGACAGCTGAGGATGTTGTATCAAGCGTTCGCCAATCTAAAGGTAGCCTAACTGAACGCTCCCATTTGAACTGGATACCAGCATTGGTCTGAGCTGGCGGATACGCCGAGGGCGTGGTATCCAATACATCATAGGTCACCGCTGAGCTTATCCAATATGTATTAAATACCGTTTTACCCTGGGAGTTGTCTGCAGCAATGCTTGCGACAGCTGTATACCCGCCTTTTCCCGCCATATGACAGGCATTGCATCCGCTTGATCCTCTATGACAGTTGCGGCAATGCGGTCCCATTAAAAGCCCATCCTCCGGATTGAGCTTCATCTGACGGGCTCAGTGCCGAGGTTGCGAATCGTGACCGTAAGCTAGGTCGTAGTTTCCCTTCCATGGCGGAACTTCGGTGTCTGATCCCTGGTTTCTTAAAGCCCTGTCCTCGCTAAATAGCGGCGCGGCAACGGTATGTAAACCAGCATTTCCATCATGGCAGTCAGCGCAAAACTCCGATATGCTCCAGATAGGTTTACCTGAGTTTCTGCTTGTAAATCCAACATTTTCTGACCCGAGCGCTGCGGAGTTTGCTGCTCCTACTGGGTTATCCCAATCCGTCGGAATTTTGTTTACAGGGTAGCTTACACCGCTATCATACATGTGCATAAGCCCGTAATCGGTAGACCCTACCGTGATTGCTGCAATTAGGTCTGATATCTCAGCTCCCGGTGCAACATCCGTTGATTCGCTGCTTGCAGTGTCGATGTTCCAGAAGGTAACTGTCTCGGTGGCGGCTTTCGGCGATACCTCGCGATCAGCGTTTTTAATTAAAAGCCAGCTTCCGGCAAGATATACAGGCTCATTTTTGTTGGCGGTTGGGTTCCAGTACTGGGTGTTGTTTTGCAAGGTATCGTGACCCGGGTTTGCAATTGAGAAAACGAGGCCCGATTGGTCTCTTGCCAGTGGATCTTCCGGGTCAACCCCGGAGCCTGCAATTCCAACTGGGTTGCCGATATTGTTAAACCCAAGCAGTCTTTGCGGGTTGGCATGTGGGCTGTGGCAATCAAAGCAAGATAGGCCACCTAACCAGTAATTTGGTGTGTAAGCGGGGAAGGTATCATCTGGCGCCTTCCACTTACCACTCGAGACGCCGTAACCCAGACTGTGGCCAACGTTATATTCAGTAGTAAAGTTATCATCGTTATCCATCAAGATATTAAAACCCGAACCCGCGCCAAAGCCGTGGCACCAATCGCATGCCTCATACCTGGTATTACCCCTGGTAAGTTTGAACTTACCGGCCGCGCGGTGAACCGCGTGGCACTCTCGACACCTATGGCTTGTCGCAATATAGCCGCCGTGTGGACCTGCGGTATATTTTCCTCCCGAGAAGCCGCCTCCCCAGCCGGCCTCTTCGGTGTAGTCTTGTGGATCGTTATAGTTAAAGCCGTCGACGCCGAGCGCATAAGGGCTGTTCCAGGTACCTTGGGGATGTATGCTGGTAGTGTAACCGTTATATGTTACCACGTTGCCGTTTACATTATCGTACCAGATATCGCCCGATAAATCATATGCGGTCGGGGTAATATCCGATGTGGCAGCCAGGGCGACATTACCTGCTATTAGGATAAAGCCTATGACTGCAATAACCACTAAACTCCTTCTCATTTTTGTTTCACCTCCTTTGTAGGCAGTCTTTATGAAACATCGGCTTTAAGCTGGGAAACTTTAATCTTGTGGGCTCAGGCGGTAAATACCGTATTGTCTTTGCCAGCATTGCTGTGCCTGCGCTGAAGATAAATTCCTCTTCCTGGAAAAGGTGAGGTATCGCCACAACATACTCTTAACTCGTAGGCAGCTTTTTAGAGTTAAAATGTTTAGAGTTAAAAAGATAAGGGCCCGCTGGCCAGGCGGGCCCTTAAATTGCGCGCAATATACGATGTTTAACTATAAGTTTAAAACAAAAGCTGCCCGTCGGCAGCAGCCAAGCTTGTCGCTTGGCAAGTAACTACTACGGCAAGCCTCTGAGTATGAGCTCGTCGTTGTAGTTGTCTGCTGATGAACCAGCAGTATCGGTGTGGTTCGACGTACTGGTTGCGTTCCAGATTGTCGGGTTGTGACAATCCAGGCAGACGCTGTCTATGTCGTGTGCTTCTCTGCCGGCGACAAAGTTTATGCCAACGTCTGTCTTGTAGTTGTCTGAGAATTCATCGCCAAGACTTGAGGTGGTTGACCTCGTTTGTCCAGCGGCAATAGGAGTGCTGCCATCGATGTCAAGACCGAATAGATCGTCTTTGAGGAGCATGTAACCCAATGTACGGTGCGGCCAACTGAAGCCATCATCTGCACAGACAGCTGATGCTATCGACGATGTAGTTCTCCAGTCGGTAGGCCAGGTTACATCTCGGCTGAACTTGATCTGCTCAGTCTCATTAGTTTGAGTTGACTCGTAGTTCGTGGGGGTGCTATCTAGCGAATCATAGACAATCGCCGTGCTTACCCAGCGTGGATCGAACATCGAGCCTAGGCCTGTTGCCGATCTGCTTGGGTTTCCTATACTTGCATATTCACCGTTGTGGCAGGTGTTGCAAGCACTTGAGCCCCTGTGGCAGCTGCGGCAGTGCGGACCAAAGTCGGTTCCATCTTCCGGATTGAACCTCATCTGGCGCTTGCAGTGCCTTGGCTGCGCATCGTGACCGTATGCCAGATCGTATTCACCTTTCCAGGCGGGTGTCTCAGTCTCAAATCCCTGAGTCCTGAGAGCCCTGTCTTCGCTAAACAGCGGAGCCTGTACGGTATGTAGACCAGCATTGCCATCGTGGCAGTCTGTACAGAACTCAGACATTGCCCATATGTTCTGCGTGCCGGTTTGGGTGTAACCGCGGTTCTCTTGGCCGGTAGTTGCGCTTCCGGCTTGACCGATCGGGTCATTCCAGTCGATTGGTATCTTGTTTACCGGATACGACGTGGTTGAGTCGTACTGGTACAGAGCCTGCATAATACCATCGGATATCTCCGACCCTGCGGTTATGCTGTCTACCATCGAGGTAATTTCAACGCCGGCGGTAGAGCCGGTACCGCTATATATGGTGTAGGATGCAGATTTTGTGTCATCTGCAACCGCAATCTCACGGTCCGGGTTTTTGATCAGCAGCCAGCTGCCGGAGAGATAGATAGGCTGAGCATGGCCTCCTGATATGTAAGCCGCAGGATCACCTTCGGTTTCACCGTGGCCCGGGTTAAGTATGCCGAACACCTTGTTGTTTTGGCTTAATCCAACCGCTGTACCGGTATCGCTGTAGCCAAGAAGCCTCGATGGGTTGGCATGCGGGCTGTGGCAGTCAAAGCAGGAGAAACCTCCCATGTAGTAGTTTGGCGTAAATGCCGGGAAGGTATCATCCGGTGCTTTCCATTTACCTCCGCTTATACCGTATCCCATGGTGTGACCGACATTGTACTCTGTCGTATAGTCGGCGTCGTTGTCCATCTGGATGTTAAAACCAGAGCCGGCTCCTGTGCCGTGACACCAATCACATGCTTCATAGCGGGAATCGCCTCTTGTTAACTTGAACTTACCGGCCGCACGGTGAACAGCATGGCACTCACGGCACCGGTGGGTTGATGTAAGATATCCACCGTGTGGACCTGAGCTATACCGGTGCTGGCTGGATGAATCCTGCGTTCCAGTGTCGGTGTACTGTTGCGCGTCGTTGTAGTTGTAGCCATCAACGCCTAAGGTGTATGGGCTATTCCAGGTACCGTACGGGTGAACACTAGTATCGTTGTGTGAGAAGCCGGTGGCTACGACTTGCCCTTGAGACGTCTCATCATAGGTCATGCCTGTGATGTCGTAGGTCTTTGGGGTGATGTCGGCCATGGCGACTCCGCTTCCCGCTAGGACAAGGCCTGTAGTCATCAAAACTACAAAGCTTTTCCTCATCTTTTTCACCTCCTTTCCGAGCAGAGATGTATTAAATTGCCCGAAAAAGGGCATAGAGGAATAGCAATAGGAGTCTCCAGTGGAGCCGATTAATGTATAGCTTGTCCTTTGTTGTTTATGCTGGCTAGCTAACATAGATCTCCTGAAAAACAAATAAAGTGACCAATCGATTAATTTGGTATGATAACTCTTGCTTTGACGAAAACCATAAATTTTGACTCAAGGCATCGCATTAATCGCTCAGCCACTTTTACTAAAGGAAAGAGGGGATCGCCCACACCTTCCTTATATCTGCTTTTCCTTAAGTGATTGACGCCAGCATCATTTTTGCTGCTTGGCGTTTAAGCGCAAGCTAACTCTAAAGGACATGCTTATGAAGCTAAACTTTGGGCAGGCGTTGCTTAATTTATAAGCGACGGCCCAATTATATTTAATATGACGATGGATAGTCAAGGGTATTTAGTTAAAAATTAGCGAATAAATGATGAATTGAGAAATAAAGATAAAGAGTGGATGGTAGCCTAAAGGGCAATATAAGGGTACCGCGCCAGACAAAAAAAGAGGTCCCTGTAAAGGGACCTCTTTTTTTGTCTTGTGAATTGTAAGCAGTTCTTGTAAGTTCTTACACACTTTACGGCAAGCCTCTGAGTATGAGCTCGTCGTTGTAGTCATCGGCTGTGCCTGAACCGTCAACATGACCATTCTGGCCAGTTGATGTTGCGTTCCAGATTGTCGGGTTGTGACAATCCAGACAGACGCTGTCAATGTCATGCGTCTTTTTGCCAGCAACGTAGGCAACAACGCTGTTGCTCTTATAGCCGTCTGAATACTCGCTGCCGAGTGACGATGTTGACTTCCTGTACTCGCCTGCAGCAATCGGGCTGCCGTCGATGTCAAGACCGAAGAGGTCGTCTTTTAACATCATGTAGCCCAGTGTGCGGTGTGGCCAGCTGAAGCCATCGTCTGCGCAGACAGCTGAGGCGGTTGCATCAGAGGTTCTCCAATTGCTACCACTTCCGCCGCTGAAGACAACGTCACGGCTCCATTTTAGGAATCCGCCAGCGCTATTTTGGGTGCCGGTACCTCTGTCGGATGCATCCCACGGGGCTGTAGCAGTGTAGTTTCCGCTGAAGTTGGTGCTTGTCCAGAACGGGCTATAGGTCGATGCGCCTTTATAGGCCAAGGATCCTGTTGCACCGTAAACATTCTGGTTGGCAAGATTATCAGCCGAAACCGGTGCAATAGCAGTGTAGCCGCCTTTACCTCCATTGAGAGCCCAGTCGGCAGATGTTCCTCCTGTTGCATTGTGGCAGGTTGCACAGTTGCTTGAGCCCCTATGGCAGTTACGGCAGTGCGGTCCCATCAAGTTCTGATCCTCCGGATTGAACTTCATCTGACGGGCTCAGTGCCTTGGCTGCGCATCGTGACCGTATGCCAGGTCGTAGCTACCCTTGAAGTTGGTATCATCACCATTTGCGGATTGGCTACCCCTTAGCGCCCTGTCCTCACTAAACAGCGGGGCCTGTACGGTGTGTAGACCCGCATTGCCATCGTGGCAGTCGGTACAGAACTCGGAAACGTTCCAGATATTCTTGAGACCAAGCTGGTCGTATCCTTTGTTCTCGTTTCCTACAGCAGCGCTTCCTGCAGCACCTATTGGGTCATTCCAGTCGATCGGCACCTTGTTTACTGGGTATGCAGTGTCGGTATCGTACTGGTGTAGACCTGCCATGATGCTATCGGAAATCTCCTGGCCTGCGGTGACCGGCTTAGCAACATACGCTCCACTTGCTCCATCAAGACCAACGGCATCAGCGTCATCTCGAACTGCTATCTCGCGGTCTGCGTTTTTGATCAGCAACCAGCTGCCTGCAAGGTAGACAGGCTCTCTCTCAGCAGGGTTGGCCGAGTAGAACTTATAGTTGTTCTCGGTTCTACCGTCGTGGCCCGGGTTTGCAATAGAGTAAGTCTTGTTAAGTGTCCCATAAGCCGTTTCGGTATCGACGAGACCAACCGGCTGGCCTAGATCGTTAAATCCAAGCAGCCTTGCAGGGTTAGCATGCGGGCTGTGGCAGTCAAAGCAAGAGAATCCACCGATCCAGTAGTTTGGAGTATATGCTGGATAGGT
>JAIMBH010000044.1 GCA_023511485.1 Bacillota bacterium
ACCACCGCCGGTCGGCGGTTTCAATCCACGCCCCTGCACGAGGGGCGACGTAAATGAGATTTTTGGGCCTACCCTGCAAGGGGTTTCAATCCACGCCCCTGCACGAGGGGCGACTTGCTCTTGCTAGTAAGTTCCTGGAGGACAACCAGTTTCAATCCACGCCCCTGCACGAGGGGCGACTGTGGAGCCAAATGCTCTATCTCGACATACAAGCAGTTTCAATCCACGCCCCTGCACGAGGGGCGACGTTCTCCTTGCCACAACGTAGTATGGTGCAAGAAGTTTCAATCCACGCCCCTGCACGAGGGGCGACTTTCCTAACTCTAGTTGCCCCTTCTTGTTATCAAGGTTTCAATCCACGCCCCTGCACGAGGGGCGACTCTTGTCCCCTAAGTATTTATGCAGGTCGTCAATGTTTCAATCCACGCCCCTGCACGAGGGGCGACTTCAGAGTCAAAAGTAGTAGCAATAGCTGTCAAGTTTCAATCCACGCCCCTGCACGAGGGGCGACTGCATTTATTCAGCACTTTTAACTATTGTCGGCACCTGTTTTTGTACAAGCCTCCCATAATTAAATCTAGTTGACCTTAAGCCGTTATCGATTTTAGTCATTGTAAATTATCCCTTACCCAAAGAACCAGCAGCTCATATACAGTGCAACCACAAACTCAAACCTTGCAATATACTCAATTTTGGCTTTAACATTCTTTGTAGAAATCTACACTCTGTCGCGAACCTCCTAGGAGCCTACTGTTCGCTTATGGTTCGCACTATTAAATTATCAAAGGGCCATCTTGCTCAATCGGTTTTTTAGTTCCAACATGTTCAACACGCCTATGCCAATTCGATCCCAGGTAATAAAACCGCAGACTGTCTTTCTTGGGGTCAATCTCAGAAATTAACCTCTCTTTCAATAACACCCATTGTGCCGGATCGACAATGCACTCAAATACGGAATATTGCACCCTTTGCCCAAAATTCTGGCAGGCCCTAGCCACACGGCGTAACCGCCGTTGTCCAGACCGCTCATCAGATGCAACATCGTAACTAACCACCACGAACATCTGTTACCTCATTTCCAAACAAACGGCGGATAGCCATCAATGTCGCCCCTTAAATACCTGGCCATCAGCAGCGCTTGAACCCATGGCAAAAGACCTAGTGTAACCTTTTCCTTTAAGAACGGATGGATGAGCTCCTTTTGCTTTCTTTCCTGATAGGCAACAAGCACGGTTTTTCGCGTTTCATCATCCATCCAAACGGCTCCCGATTCCTTCGCCATAAATCCCTTTTCGTTAACCTTGCGAAGGTTGATGAGTGAAAGCACTAAGCGGTCAGCCAAAAACGGACGAAATTCTTCCATTAAATCCAATGCCAGCCCATAGCGTCCAGGACGGTCCCGGTGCAAAAATCCTACAGCGGGATCGAGGCCTACTACTTCCAGGGCGGCCCGCATATCATGCATCAACAAGGTATAAACAAACGATAGCAGGCAGTTGACCTTGTCAAGCGGCGGCCTACGATTTCGTTTATCAAAGATAAAATTGCTTTTTTGTGCGGTAATCAGATTATCGAACACACCAAAATAGGTGCTCGCGGTTTCGCCTTCTATTCCACGCAACGTATCAAGCGTGAGTTCAGTATCTTGCAGTCTTTCGATTGCAGCTGTCAGCCTTTGCGCAGCTTGATCCACAGTTTTAGTTTTCACTTTGGATGCATGATCCCTTAATAGCCGCCGCAATACAGATCGGCTATTAGCAATCTTTGCTATCAATATCATTCTGGCTATATTGGCAGACTGCTCAGGGTTATCTGCTCTACGGTACTGCTCACGTCTTAATAATACGTTGCCAGAAACCGGCCCTTGCACTTTTGCTAAGAACTTGCCATGCTCGGTCAAGAAGCTTATTGAAACGCCCTGCTCTGCGCAAAATCCCATCAGATATGGACTGCAACCGACATTGCCAAAACAGACGATTCCGCCGACGGTGTGAATTGGCACGCGAAGCTTTACTTCACCATCTGCTTTGATGGTTACAGTTTCACCATCTTTCGACAAATATGCGCCCTGAGTTGTGACGAATAAGGTGTTTAGGTGCCGCTTCATTCTTCCCTCGTTATGGTGGCCAAATAACTCTCTACTCGCTTGCCTGCTTTTGGCAGGCAAATAGCCACCATTGAACAGTTCTTGCACTTTACCGAGAAATCAGCCCTAGGTGTGACCCCTGATGCAATAAGTTCATGTACCTTTCTTGCGATATCCTCAGTCTTCATCCGAAGCGTGTCCCCGAAGACCACATCACACCTGCGCCGGGTTCGCCCATAAAAGAGCGCGCCATTTTCGATCTCGACATCCATCATCTCTTCAAGACAGATCGCCTGAGCACAAAGCTGTACTTTATCGCTATCGTCTGGCTTGGGTTTGCCACGTTTATGTTCAACGAGAAAAGGAGTCCATGTCCCTTCGGCAGTCCGATGCAGCTCAACAACATCGGCTTTACCAACAAGGCCAAGCCTTAATGAGCGCAAAGGCATCGCATATTCGATGCGAACATCCCCGCGCGATTCATGGTCGGCCGTATCGATTTTGTTGTGCATAATGCGCCCCTCTGCCGTGTACACGTTTTCACTCCATAATTGCTCGATATGGATTAGGGCACATTGGCGAGTACAGTATGCGTAATGCTGCAGTGCGGATATCGGAACAAGTTCTTCTTCGTCATACATGCTTTAGACCTTAGCTTCCAGTGTGACGCTAGCCGATGTGTCTAATTGTTCCTCGGATGTGACCTTACCTTTATTGAGCGTTAGTATCTGCAACATAACCCCGTCCGGCATATCCGATTGTTTTGGTACGGTAATTTCATAATGGCTGAAATCGCGAGTCGGTGTTGTCGCAGCGTGAACTTTTACCATATCAAATAGGGTATGAGCCGGCGCATTACCCAGCGCTGAATCATGTTTAAAAACGATAAGTTTTCGTGTCGTCATCAGGCCACGTGCTGCTGATCGGTCATGCTCAAACATTGAGAGCATTGCCTGCCAGAAGAGATCAAGATCCGCCTCGCTGAAACCTGTCTGTGCCGCAAGCGGTGCAGAAACAAATCCGTAGCATTTATAGAGACCATACGGTACTGTAAACTTGCGCCCCATAGTGCGATTGCCACCTTGCTGCTTCTCGGCCTCTGCCTCGGTTGCTACTGCCATACGCGTAATGCTGTGCTCCAGCGGCACTATCTGATCAATGCTTCGCGCAAAGGTAAGTTGGACAGGTCCGCGTACCTGACCTGCGTTTTTTCCAGTCGACATTACGGCACCAAATGTGCGCACGTCATAATACCTGGCGCACATATACTGCCGTGCAGCTTCCGTCTTACCGCCTTTTTCCTTGTTCTTAACTTCTTCCTGCTCGTGCGCTTCATCGATCAGGTTATTAAGGATAGCCTTTTCTTTAACAAATATGTCATAGCCGTTCTTATTGTTCTTTGCCAGTTGAACAAAGTTCCGAACCTTTCGCTTAAGACAAACATCGGTTATTAGGCCGTGCCCAGTTTCCGGATCAATTCTTGGCAGGTTCCCTGCATCCGGATCACCATTTGGGTTACCGTCCTTAATGTCAAAAAGAAGCATAAAGTCGTACCGATTTTTAATAGCATTGTCATGCATAGTCATTCCTCCTTATTCGCCTTCCATATCTGCTTGTTCTTTCTTAGTAAAAAAGTCCTGCCGTTGGTGATAATAACCCACGGCGAAGCGCCCTTGGTCCTGCAAGCTGAGATGTGTCGGAATATCGCCGATCCCAGCCATGATTTCTCCGATGCTCCGCTCAAAATTTACTGCCCTACCTTTGTTTTCAAGTTTTGACAGGTGATGGTTTTTAAGCTTCATCAAGTGTGGAAAAGCTGTGATCGGCGTCCCAGATGCTGAACCATAAAACCGATCTCTAATCGTGGCATTAATGCCTGGATTTGCCTCTTCTTGGATCTTTTCTAGCACCGCGAAAAGCCGCCCAAGCCGATATCCGATGTTTAAATAATCTTTGTCTAGAGCCATGCCAACCTCCTTTTCTTCCCTTCTATAAAATCTTGCCTGACGTGCTAGCACCGCTTTGATAAGCGCGGCGCGAGGATATGGAACTTCTCTCTCAGCCCGACAGCGCCGTATGGCAGACGACAATAAGGTATTAGGATACGGTATGCCAGCGAGTATTGTCTTCATAAACTCACCAGCCAGATTAGGCTGAATATTTTCTGATTTACCTTGTATTGCCGTCGAGACAAGAAGGCGAAAAAGTGATAGATGCGTAGGTTGATTCGGGCCATGAACGATGGCTAGATCATCAAAATGCTGCTTTATATTGCGCGCCACCTCCCCAACCGAACCTTGATACCAAAACCGAACAGCAATGCGAGCCGCGTTTGGGGCTAAGCCAAGAACGTAAAAGCGTGTGTCATCATCAAGCAGCACTGCCCCTGCAGCACCGGTAACAGGTGCCTCGTACAATGCCTTGATAGCCGCGCTGTCTTGCGTCGATTCACCCTTTGGCGGTTCTCCAAAAAAATCAGCAAACCAATCTTCCATCTGATGCGCTTTCTCAGCCCAGAATATAGTGGTCGCATCACCTACTTGAATTTTCTGGCGCGAATCTTTATCTAAAAGGCTATTGAGTGCTGTAATATAAGCAAACTCGGCTCTCTTACCAACAGGCGCATTATAGCCCTGCGCTTTTCCAAAAGATTCGAATGCTGGAAGCTTAAATGATACGATATTCCCTCCTGTCGACAGCGTACCTCTTACACCTTTAATGGCGTTATGTAGCCGGGCAACCTCATCTTCTTCACCACTAACAAGGCAAATACCCTTGACCATATCATTGTTTAGCACCTGCAAGCGTTGGAGTATGTCTTTTACTGCATCCCGCTCACTTACAATGCACTCGTCACCTTCGAGTTTAAATGTGATATAACCGTCAGTATCTAGTACATCAGGCCATGAGCTATGAGCTTGCAATGAGGCAAACTGACCGTTAGTTAGAAACGCATGTATAGCCGCTATCCCAGGATCCAATGATGGATCGTGAAACGTCTGCGCAAAGCGCGATTTAAAACTCTCATGTTTTCGAGCCGCATTTTCCGATTCCTTATGCGAGATTCCGACAACGTAAGCGGGTGTATCCCACAATAAGTTAGCTTTTTCCCAGGCTTTACTCCCGGAGCGCTTAACTTCACGTGGCACTAGAAAAACTCGAGCTCGCTTAATCCGTCCCTCGGTGTCACGGGTATCAAGTAGATCAACAAACCGCCCTTGGGTATCTAGTACAATAATGAAAGGTATTTCTTTTTTCTGATATCCATCCGGAACCCCAAGTCGATCTTTATAATACTGTGCAAGTGATTGCAATATCATTTTCGCACCTCCGAGCTGCCTAACGGAGGCACAACTATGGAGCCATTTTCCAAATATGCTCGGAAAAACATTGGCTTAGGCTCACCATTGTTGAAATCGATATCGTAAAGCATCCATCCTAGATCTTTTGTATCGGTAATAGTTTGCGGTAAATCCTTGTCATCAAGTAATTCAAAGTCAGCTGCGAACTCACGGCAGCCGAGACACGGCCTATGGAAACATTGTCCTTTTTTCGCTCTACGCATAAACATTTCTTCGTGTTTTGCAAGGTTATCATCTGGCCCTGCCTTATCTGTCATCCTAAAGAATGCATGTATTACATAGGCAACGTCTCGAAGAAACAGACCGGCTCTTTGCTGGCGCTGATCTTCGATAAACAATTGTTTTGACGAAGGCGACATCTTAATCCCTACTTCGTTGCGCCGCACCGATGTCCATTTAATTGGATTTAGAACATCTATCTGTGTGATATGCCACTTGATGGCGGGCTTCCAATGGATTGCCTCTAGAATGCCGCGCGCTGCCGATGGAGTCATCGCGTCATAAGAAACACGCTCAACCTTCATTTCAGGTCTGGTAAAACAGGCGTTTTCGCCCCAAACTTTGAGGTTAAATAGTCTGCTACGCCTCTTATTCTCATTGTCATGCATATAACCTCCTCCTGTTCTCATAATTCACGCCCCAACGTGGAAATAGTCCATGTCATTAAACGATCAAGTCATCTGCCGTATATACAATAGCTTTATCTGCACAGAGGCCAAGCTTTTCATTATATAGGGACGGATGCTCTTGAACAAAAATTCCTGGGCATAACTCTCGTATTGCTCCCGATTCAAGCAACTTTACGTGGGTGTAACGTGGTAGATTTACGATGTAGCGCTGTAATCGGCGGAGTAACCATCGTTCAGGACCTATCCGATTGAGTAAATCAATTAAGTCTGAGCCATCGCCATATTTCACAATAACAGGTAGATAGCTTTTCTCATCAATTAGCTGAAATTTCATAGCAGCTGTTCTGAAACCAAAGCTCAGTTCGACATTGCTCGCAAGATCCTGCAGAATCCCTTCCCTATCAAGTCGGTCGCCACGCAACCAATACAGCTCTTTAAAGAACTCCTCAAAGCGTTTAGGTGCAATCGGATCATCAAATTTAGCCAATAAGCGCCGTCCTATATCGGCAGTCTGGCGCAGCAACCCGGGCGGCGATGCTTTTTGCGGCACAAACACATAAACATCGCCAAGTTCTCTTCTCCCCTCTCGGTTACACCTACCGGCCGCCTGCGCGATGGAATCAATGCCAGATAACGCCCGATATACAATCGGAAAGTCTATATCTACACCCGCTTCTACGAGCTGAGTGCTGATGACACGTACGGGGTGGCCTTGAACAAGATTGGCCTTTATATCGGCTATAACCTTCGAGCGATGTTCGCCACACATAAGGCCGGAAAGATGAATCGTTCCTTCCGGCATGTGCGTCCAAAGCTCTCTGGCATCATCCCGCCTGTTTACAATACAAAGAACGGATTCATGCTTTGTAAGCTCTACTGCAAGCTCATCCCATGAAATAGGGTTATCCAAATCCCGGGGCACATGTATGCTGACACGCTTTAGAGAATGGTGTAAGACAATCGGATCATCTATGATCTCTTCCACGTTTTCTAGTCCATCAAAGCCTTCCCGCTTAACCAGGGCTGGTTGCGTTGCTGTACATAGTAAAAGCGTAACACCATAAAACTTTGTCAACTCTTTAAGTGCATGTAAAGTTGGCATAAGAAAATCTGGAGGTAGTAATTGGGCCTCATCAAACACCACTACGCTATTAGCAATGTTATGTAGTTTGCGGCATCGGCTTGTTCGTGATGCAAATAGCGATTCAAAAAATTGAACTGAAGTTGTGACAATAATCGGTGCGTCCCAATTTTCGCAAGCAAGACGTGATTTGGTCAACCCGGTTGACTCGGTCGCTTCATTAGCGACATCTATATTACTATGGTGCTCTACAACCGCATCCCCGAAAATCTGCCTGAATTGGTCGGTGGTCTGCTCAATAATGCTGGTATATGGAATAACGTAAATGATTCTTCGCTTACCATGAATCACTGCGTGATTAAGGGCAAATGCCATAGATGATAAAGTCTTGCCACCACCGGTTGGCACAGTTAGCGTATACATACCAGGCGGGTGTTCTGCAATTTCTATACATCTCTTAAGGACTTTTGCCCGGATGCGATTGACTGGTGTGTTTGGTGCTTCTTGACTCTTCCTCTGCATGTATTCGTCAAACCCTGGCAGAAGATCTACTAAAGGTGGATAGAGCCCACGAGCATCGGCTTTCTCAGGTTCAAAAAATGCCTCGGTGTCAAGGTAATCAGCATCCACAAGACAAGAAAAAAGCATGCGAATCCAAAAAGCAGGATCGCTACCAGGCTTTGGTTTCTCTTCCGGTATAGGACAATTAAGTATACTTGAGGATATTCCACCTTCATAAGCATCATCAAGTAGTGATATATTAAGTAAGCGTTGCGATAGCGCTTTTGGACCGATTTCATCAGCTTGCCAATCCGGCAAGCCTGTATGATGACCAGCTATTACATATGCCAAAATACGCCCTAGTTTGCCATAGTTGTTGACCGCATGCAGCGCTCCAGCTGTTGAGTGATCAACATGAACGCGAGCTTCGTTATGAGCATCCGCGCCAGGTGTAGCTGCTCTTATCTTTTTTTGGAATGCTGTCGAATACTTCCCTAAATCATGCCATAGTCCTGCTACATATGCCCACTGCCCTGAGCCAAACTCATCGGCAAATTGCCTTGCCAGATTGGCGGTTGCTCGCAAATGATCTTCAAGAAGATGCCAATTTTGATACGACGTACCCTCTAAGCTATGCGCATAGAACTCTTTCGGCTTCATTACATCTCGCATAAAATGAGTTTCCCAATCAAGCTTGCTAGTTGAAATTATCAAGCAGATGCTTAAATCAAGAAGTAGCTTGACCACATCATTAAGTTAAAGTTTTTAATCGCTGCCTCATATGTTTTGCGCCACTTCTTGGGATATCGTAATATCACCAAGAGTGGTGGTATGAAATATTATGGTCATGCCTCGCATTTAATATTAATATTAATATTTATAGCAGCCCAAGGAACCCCTTGTTTTCCTGGCTGCCCTTTTTGATTGTTTGACAACAGTAAGCAAGGCTCCTATAAATTTGGCTATCGATAATTAAGCTTTTTAACCACCGAGCTTACCAACTTTGAAAATTGATTAGCTTTTAAACGTTATGTTAAAAAGCTCTCACCACAACTTCCTCAACAACCTACCCAGCGCTTTGTTCTTTGCTCGGCGGGCGATTTTCTTGGGGTTGCCGCTGGCGGCAACTTCGATGTCCCGGCTAATCCTTGCTAATTTGTAAAGCAATCTGGTTATTTTCATCGTATTAACCCTTCAACGCATTATAAAAATTTAACTCGTTTATATACTTCGACGTTAAGTGGCTATATCCTTCAAAAATTATTTGTTAATACGAATAAACATCATTATGCGAATGACTCATTGATATTTTCATGCTCGTAACTTAATTCTCAGATTGATTTGACTAGCAATCGATTTAGCCTTGCAAAGCGTAACAGATAGAGGCGCCTTAGCAAGATTGAGACAGCTCCCCACCGCCACTTTTGCTGGCGGTGGGGAGATACCCCAATAGCAACTAGGAAACCATTTCAAGCTGTATCTTAATCGAGCGCCAGGGAAAATCACCAGCGTTTAGCTTGACAATTTTCGCCTTAAGGTCAATGCCCTGGTCCATAAGACTAGCCGGTATTCGGTTTAAGTGCCTTGGAATATAGCCCACCTTTTTTCCATCTTTCGTGAAGACCTCAATGGCCCGCCCATCATAGGTGTTTCCTGGCTCACGCTTTAAAATAAGCGGTGCCCCAACACAAAGGTCATTAATCGCACTTGGGTCACTGAAATCGTAATAACTAACACCTGCCACGTAAGTGCTAGCAAGATAATAGGTTTTTAACTTATCGGCCTTTACCTGGTCCTCTTGGCCAGTTTTTCCAAGTACGGGAATTGAAATTAATGCTGCAAGTGCCTTGACAAAAGTCCGGCGTGTGATTGCCATTTTGACCATGTTCCTTTATAGACCTAAATCGATATATCCCTTCTCATTAGAGAAAGCGCGCAAATCTTCAACTTCAAGTTTTAAGCCTGTTGCGTCCGTAGCTATGTCAAATACTGCCTTTCCACTTACCGGCACATTCGGGTCGACTTGCTTTAGAAAAATAGACGAGTCGCTCATAAGCATTAAAACATCGCTGTTATCGGTAGGCTTAAACTTTCGTCCTTTTGAGTCGACTATGTTGAGTTGAGAGCTATCGATGGTTCCGCTCTCTTTGCCGACAAGCTCAGCGGTTAAGGGAACTATTACAAAAATACCGTTAGCTTTTGCAGACTTAATAAATTCATTGTCCGATTTAATCGTGTCTGTTCTCTCAGGGCTGCCAGCAGTCCATTTTACTTCTCCAACTGTTAAGGTTTCTCCAACTTTTACTTCTTTTTTAGCATCCGTTGTTGTTGGCGATTTTTCTGATGATGAAGATGAGACCGCTTGTTTGCTGTTTGTATCTGAACCTTTCTTATCATTGCCACCGCCGCTTGCGATCGCTGCAATAACAACGAGGACAATAACAGCAATGCCTCCCCAAAGCAAAACCTTTTTCACATTAAAACCCCCTTAAAATTGCCATCTATTCCGATTGCTTTAATTTCTTATGTTTAGGGCTGCCCACGATTCTCAATAACGCATAAAGAATCGTGCTTTTTACTGCCTTTTAGTCTTCTATTAACAGAGTTAATAGAAGACTAAAAATAAGGCTTTCCCTATAGACCGGTAAGAGGATAATAGCAAAGCAGACTGTCAATAGCCTGACAGTCAAAAAAAATTATTATACGAAATCCAAAAATTGATGGTTTCTATTCACCTGATCAAAGGCTTTTCTTGAAAAATGCAAAGCCAAAGCTATCTATTCACCGGCATACAAGATGTACATCTGGTCAGCGATTGCAGCCATGCGCCTTCTTAAATGTGCAGGCGCAAGCAGCTTAGCGCGCTCACCGTAGGCAAGCACCTGAAGGATAAGATGAAATGGGTTGTCCGATCGCGCGGTCAAAATCGAGGTACCGTCTTCGTTTATCTTTATTTTTTGATCGGGAAACCTATCACCTATAGACCTTGTTAGCTTTTGGTCAAGCCAGAGCTTAAACGTGAAGCTATCATCATCTGCCGGTACCTTTATCGTGGTTGGCAGTACTTTTAGCTCTCTTATACGGTCAACTCTAAACTCAAGAAGCTTGCGCTTTAAATGACAAAAGCCTTCAAGCCTTACCCCGCCCTCGCTAAAGTAAAGCTCATATGGGTCAACAATCCGTTTTTGCTCTTTATTGCTTTTTGCGCTGTAATAGACCATCTCGATTTCTCTGCTGGCTGCGATGGCGCGCCTGATTTTTTCTATGGTCTCTTGGTGGAGACTATAATCGGCCACTGGTTTAAATTTCATTTCAAAATACGGATTGCTGGATAACGTCTGCCTGCTCTCTGGCGATAAAAGCCCAGATATCTTATTAAGGGCGCCTGATAATTCTTTTGCATATGGCATCCCTGCTTCTTCGGGGATAGCATGGCAGGCAATAGCAAGTGCAACGATCTCTCCAGGCTCAAAATCTAGGCGGACCGGGACGGATTTAAGTTCGTACATGCCAGTCTTTCTGGAGTGGTTTATTTTAAACCCAGAGCTGCGCAACTGTTTTATGTCGCGGTAGATTGTTTCTTTTGAGTAGCGTTGCCAGTCAAACCGGTGATCTTGAGCTAAAGCGTCAATAATCATTTCGACACTTCTCGGCTGCTCCATCAACAGGCAAAGGATATGTAAAATACGCTCTACTTTCATAGCTGACCCTTTCAGTTATCTTGAGCAATGCCCTATATACGGACAATCTCCATAGCACTCGTCCGGCATACCCGGGTCGATCTCTTCACTAACCATGCGCATTTTCTCATCGCGCGCTTCTATAAACCACTGCCTAAGTTCATCGTCTATTAAGTGGTAATCCTTATCGACAAGTAATCTGCCGTTTTCAAATCTAGCATAGACAACGCATCCTATATTAATAGGATATTCATACAGCGATTCCATAGCAAGTGCATATCCAGCTGTGGTCAGACGGTGAAAATCTTTGGGTTCACCAAACTTGATGTCAAGAATGGCGGTCTCGTAAAACCGGTAAGCATCGGTTGAAAGGTGGCTGCTTAAGCCCAGAAAAGAGCCGTCAAGATTTTGCTCAACACTCACCGGAATTGCCAAAGAGACAAGTGAATCCACGCCAATTCTTGGCTGCTTTGCAAGCGCGCTATCAACTTGCGTAATTATTGCATTCAGCTGATGCCGCCACACAGCAGCAACCCTGTTTTTAAGTTCTTCTAGTTCCTCCTGAGTTAGATGTTTAGATACATTATCAAGCGATGAATAATCCGGGCGGCGCATCTGCTCAAGTGCTTCTGATGCGCGGCTTACGCCTTCAACGTATATAGCCCGCTTTGCCTCTGTAATAAGCTTGGCAAGCAAATCGTGAAGAGCCCGCCCGAAGAGCATAGCCGGATTTGGATTTGCGTTAATACCCATCACCCGCTTCATATAAAGGTCGCGCGCAGTCGGGCAGTAGTAATTTGCAACCTCATAAAGCGCAAGCTTTATGTCATAGATTGGCTCTAGCGGAGGGGTGTTCCAGCTCCAGCCGCGCAGTTCCTCGGCAACGATCATTTCACGAGATTTAGGTAAAAGACCCCTAGTTAGATCCTTTCGCTCTTCTTCGGTTGGAAAGTACATAAAACCACCTTGTCTTTACTTTGGTATTGCTTTCCAAATCCTACGGATCGCCCGTTTTAGTTGCTCCTCGCAATGACAGAAACCGCTTTGATTTGCCATCGCGCACTATCATGTAATATCAGCGCAAAAGCGGGCAAATTCGCAATCGCGGCAGCGGTTTTTGCGCCTGGTCGCCTCGGGAATCGACTCGCTGGCAACCATCTCCCTTATGTCTGTAAGGATACGTTTAACATACTCCCTCATATTTGGCGTTATCTCTATCTCATGGACCCGGCGTGTTGGAATATAGTGGATAAATCCGCGCCTTACGTAACGCCTTGGCTTTAGGGACCCCTGGCAGATAACTCTGGGCTTGCCTCTTATAAAAAGTTCATCCTCAAGAAGCATGGCATATGCGGCAAGCTGGTACTTATGGTTTAGCGAGGGCCCTTTTGTAGACATTTTAAACTCAACAGGGATTGCCTCGCGCCGCGTAAAGATAGCCATATCAAGCATACCGCTAAGGCCAAGTCGCTCTGACCTAAGGCGCAAGTTAAACCGTCTTTCGCCTTTAATAAGCTGGTATTTTACAAGGGTACGCCGCTTCTGCAAGCCCTCTTCGCAAGCATGTGATTGTTTGCCAAGTTCCATCTTGGTCGTAGTCGGCCTGATAAGAGCCATACAGTAGGTAAAATAGACAACCCGTGGGCAATAAATATATTGCTTAACGTCGGTAACGGTAAGCTCAATCCCCTGAGCTGCAGGCCTATCAGTCATTAGCCTTCACCTGCGGACTTTGCTTGCCCTTGGCAGGGTCTTCTTCTGAAACCGCTATCTCTTTCATTAAGCGCAAATCCTTATCACAAAGCGGATAGAGCCGGATGTTTCCTGTCTTTTTGCCGAGAGTTTGGCGTAGTTTTAAAAAAAGCGCCTCCCTACGGTTGTGGTTTAGATCTCCGATAAAGGCACTATACTGTATGCGAGCCAGCCCCGCGTCTTTACACCGCTCTGCGACCCGGTTGCGGATTTTATCATTTCGGATATCATATATCACAAGTGTTTGCATACTTTTCCCCTTATCACATACCGCCCGAAACTAAGCATCCTACCAGCCTGCGACAAACGGCTTATACTTTCTCTCGCCCCTAACAAAAGATGCAACGGAGCGGGCTTGCCGCTGAATAATTGTTCTTAGCGTAAATTTCTTGCGCTCGTAAGTCTCCCTTGCCTCGAGGCGATCGAGTATGCGCCGTGCTAAATCTCTTCTGGTTTTATCATCAAGCTTGCCGTCAGCAACCTTCCAACCTGCATTTTTTCCAAGCATGCCTATTATTGTTTTGTCCACCACCGGCTGCCTGAATTCTTCTATTAAGTCGAGGACAAGGGATGGTTTGCCGGATCGATCTGCATGAAGGAAACCGGCGTAAGGGTCAAGACCAGCAAGCGCTATGGCTATCGCTATCTGAGAATACAAAATGCCATAGCCGTAATTTAGCAAAGAGTTAACGATATCTGTTGCACCGCGCTTATCCCTTTTTGAGAAGCCATAATCGGGAGGGATGACTTTTGCAACTGACTCCCAGTAAATGCTGGCCGAGCGCCCTTCTAGGTTAAGGATGTTCTCACGCCTGTCTTCAATAAAGTCACCATCCAGCTTCTCCAGCTCTTTCTTTAAATCCCCGATTTTAGAGATATTCTCCCAGAGCAGCTCATATATATCTGGATTAGCGGTCTTGCGGTATTTCGAGATGTATTTAAGGAGATTTATCTGGTTTGCGATTTTGCCTGCGGCAAATTGTTTTGCAAGTTCAAAGCCCCGGCGATCGTTATAGGCAAGTATCTGCTCGCGGCGCGTTAACACCGTTCCCTGCAGGTGAGGCGATTGCATTATGGCGTAAGGTTTGCCGTCAGATGACAGAAACGTAAGCGGTATGCCGGCGGTTGCACATTCTTTAATTACGTCAGAAGATAACGACACCCCGTTGGATGTTATGAGCACCTGATTTACCTTGTAAAACGGCACTTCTTCTTTGATCTTGCCGTTCTCTTTAATTGTAAGGCGCTCGCTCTTTTTGCCTAAAAAATTTCCGAAATCCGATATTATGATATCCATGCCAGAATCCTACTATAGTACGCTCGTATGTAGTTCATAATATCGGCTTAAATATTGATATCTTAACAGTATCGGGGACGTTGAAAAAAAAAAAAAAAAAAAAAAGGTTTTTTTTTTTTTTTTTTTTTTTGGGGGGGGGGGGGGGGTTTTTTGGGGGGGGGTGGGGGGGGGTTGGCGGGGGGGGCGCGGGGGGCGCCGCGGCGGCGCCCCCCCGGCGGCGCCCCCGGCGCCCGGGGGGGGGCCCCCCCCGCC
>JAIMBH010000045.1 GCA_023511485.1 Bacillota bacterium
TGCCTACCCTGATGCGAAAGACCGCTACCGCCTCATTTCCGAGAAATCCAACAAGAGAGGCGGCAACGATAGCCCACACGTGGCTTACCGTTTGAGGGTGAATGAGCCTATCAACCGATTCATAACCGGCAACAATAGCGCTCAGCAATATAATAAGGACGATGGTAACGCCGGCTAAATCCTCAACACGGCCATAACCGTATGTGTAACGCTTCGTCGGCTTTAGCCGTGCGAGAGCAAAAGCAATCCAAAGCGGGATAGCGGTAGCCGCATCGCCGAAGTTATGGATAGTATCTGCTAAAAGGGCAACGCTGCCGGATAGCGTAACAACTATAATCTGAAATACGGCGGTTATTAATAAGCCAACGAACGACCATTTTATTGCCCAGATACCTCTCTCGGTAGTGTAGATAGTAGGATCAATTGCACCGTGGTTATGACCAAGAGCGCTATGGTTATGATCTTGTCCTTTGCATGAATGCTTTTTGCTCGACATTAATAACTCATAGTTATAGGATTACTAGTCTATTTTACTGCATAATTTGCTTTAATCCATGGTTATTTGGCTGTAGCTGCATAACTTTAACGGAAGGATATAGTGCAACTAGAATCTAAACAATCAAACTGTAAACTTCTGTATGAAGTTGGAATGTATGCGAATTTGGGGAGCACCTCAAGTTCCAACCAGAAAAACCGCTTTGTGGAGCGGTTTCCTGCTTTCTAGCTATTGTTATAGGGTGTGGTTATACCTAGGGATCCTTTCGCGAGAAATCTAGCTAACAGCAACCTTTGTATTAGGAGTCTAGCATATCTCTCCTTAAAGTTGGTAGCTTAGGGCCTATTGCCTCATATAAAAATCTACTCGAACTAACCTCTGGTTGCCTCACATAAAATATACTCCAAATCATTTGGTGGTAAAGATCTTTGCTTGCGCATTTTCTGTGCTACCGACTTAATCAACTGGTTCTGTAATCTAGTAATCTCATCTTTCAAAGCCACTGGATTTAAAGTAGCATATTGTTCTTTTAACCTTTTCTTATCCTCTTGCTCAATAGAAGAGTCAAGTACCCTTTGGTATGGTGTTTTGGCACGATCATATTTCTTGGTAACCTTAGAGCCGGTCCGTATTTTTTCAACTAGCTTCATCGTTGGCTGAAAGAAGTTGGTGTAAAGGCGTAAGATCACGTATAGTTCGTTTAGCAGCATAAGTTCCTCTTCTGTATCATAGCGCATGTATCCTACTGCTTTTCTTACTACTGAGTAGTTTTTCTGTTCTACATAACAGTTATCGTTTTTGCGATAGGGACGGCTCCTGGTAAAGGCAATCTTATTATTCTCGCAATATTTTGCAAGATGACTATTGATAAACTCACCGCCGTTATCGGAATCAATGCCTTGGATAGGAAAGGGAAATCTTCGTCTTATTTCTTTGATTGCCTCGAATACCCACCTGCGTGCCTTGTTTTTAACCGCAATTGTCTCTGTCCAACAGGTTGCAACGCAAGTTGCATCCAATGTCTGACAGAACTCCCCGCTTGCATTGCCGCCATCATGGGCAACTAGATCTACTTCAATAAAGCCAGGTTTTAGATCATCCCAATCGGCAAAAGTTCTAACGGCAATTTGGCTTTTAAGCAGACTTGCCTTTTTGGTGTAAGTTTTTGGTTTGATTGCTTTATCCTTCTTTATGGGCGAAAGGATTCTATCAATGGTTGCTGCACTTATTTTGAAAAGCTTCTCTTTCGTTTCTTTATCTAAGTTAAGCTCCCCACATCTTTCCAAAACGGGTATAATCTCCTTAAGGTAAGGAGCAAGACGCCTGCCGCAAGGAAAATCCAAAAGGTGCCAGATAAACTCAAGTGCCATAGCTACCTTTTCACCATAGTACTTGGGTTTCTGGCGCCTCTTGGTTTTGCCGGCCATAAAAACTGTGTTTGTCCCTGGTAGGATAAGCTTTCTGTTGTAATTTCTAAGTGCATACGCTAAATAGCAGCGGTTTAACTTGAGTAAAGCTTCCATCTCATCTAAAATCTTTCCCTTCTCTTTCTTTGTTGCCCTCCGGTATCTTGTTGCTGTCTCTTTTAACACTGCTTGTCTTTCCTTCATGGTAAGTGCCATAGCTACCTCCTTTCATACTTAAAAAGATAGCCATAGCCTCCCCCTTTCAAATAGGTTTTTATATGAGGCAACGATGGAATTTGGAATAGATTTTTGGTGAGGCAATTCGACCTCTTGAAATAATAACAATATAAATATATAATAATGTTTGCATGCATTATTATAACAAAAGGAGCGACGCCCAATGAGGTCTTTAAATAAGAAAGTAGAGCTTCTAAAGCTTATCGCCCATCCAACGAGGATTAAAATCCTTCAAGAGCTTGAAGAGGGTGTAAAGTGTGTAAGCGACTTTGAGGAATCAATGGAAATCAGCCAGCCCAACGTATCTCAACATCTTGGGGTTTTGCGGAGGTGTGGTCTTATCGATTACTACATGGACGGGAGGCTTCGCTGCTACTTTTTGGTGGATCCTATAGTGCCCGATCTACTAGAAGTTCTTAGAAAAGATTATAAAGGCAGCTTGCCGGCTCCGGCATGCTGTCCCGTTACAAAAAAAGGAACCTATCCAGGAAACAGGAGGCGTTAACAATAGATTGTAATGTAAGGTTTGGCTTTGAAATGGAGGAAGAATGCCTGAGACCGGTTTGACCCTAACCCTATTTTTAATAGGACTTATTGGTGCATTTTTTTCTGGCTTACTAGGTTTAGGGGGTGCCATAATTCTTGTACCGCTCTTACTGTATGCCCCACCTTTGATCGGTGTTGGGGAGCTAACTATGAAACAAGTATCCGGCATAACAATAATTGTGGTCTTTGCCTCAGCTCTAACGGGCGTACTTACGCACAACAAAAACCGGCTTGTATCAAAAAGTCTAGTTCTGATAATGGGTGGAACGGCTGCCCTTGCTGCACTCTTAGGTTCGGTTTACTCAAAACAAACGTCAAGCGAGACACTTCTAGTCATTTTTGCGCTCATGGCTGCTTTTGCCGCTGTTATCATGTGGTTGCCAAAACAAGAGTTAGGTGAGGATGTCTTACCTGAGGATATATCCTTTAGTAAAGTTGGGGCGTTTGCTATCTCTCTTGTTGTAGGGTTTATTGGTGGAATGGTTGGGGCACCGGGCGCCTACATTTTCGCGCCGCTTATGATCTACTTCTTAGGTATTCCAACAAAAATTGCGATTGGAAGTACTTTAGGCATTGCCTTTGCCGCATCAATTTTTGGGGCAATAGGAAAACTTGTAACAGGGCAAGTCCCATACATTCTTACGCTAGCTGTTCTGGTAGGCGCAGTGCCGGGGGCTAGAATCGGGGCAAAGTATACCAAAAAGATCCAGGCTGCATCACTTAAGAAAGGCTTGGGTGTGGTTATTGCCTTTGCCGCAATTCGCATGTGTTTGGATGTTGCGCATAAGCTTAAGTTATTTTACCGTGTCGCATAATTAATTGATCTTTAATAACTGCATAAAGAAATGCCACCTACAATCTGGTAAGGTGGTGTTCGCCAAAACAAACCAACTTCAGAAAGAGGTGGCGAACATATCGTACCAGATAGCAGTTCAAATTGTAGCACTCTTAACGAGAGCTTACTTGAGGGGCTAGCCCAAGAAAGGCGGGGTCGACCTGCCAAGGTTAGGCGGGGCAGACCAGCCAAATATACGGATGAGGACCTTTTAATAATGCTCACTCTTGCCGGTATTGAGGGTTTGAGTCTTAGAGCACTTTACCATCGCCTTAGCACACGGCCGCTCTGGGCAAGGCTGTTTAACCTAAATCCTGCCAGTGTGCCGCATCTGGCAACACTTGCACGAAGAAAGAAGGACCCGCGGCTACGGCGCTTAAGGAGCCGTCTTGATGCCAAGCTCGCCTCACTTCTGGCAGGTGGAAGAGTTGCCGTTATCGACTCCTCGGCACTTGTTGCCAACCAGAGAGTTCATCCCAATGCGAATTGGGGCTATTCTTCCAAAGGCATATACTACGGCTACCAGTTGCACTTAACGTGCGATCTTAATGGTGCCATACTCTCCCACACCACGACTAAGGCATCGGTTAAGAGCAAAGAGCAAGCTCAAGCCATACTGAAACGCTCCAAAACAATCAATAAAGAACTAAAAATATTGTGTCGGCGATGCTCTCTATGATGTTACCGCACTGTACAAATACTGCCGCAAAGAGTTAGATGCAAAACTCGTAGCCAGGGTCAATCCACGGCGGGCTAAAACTCTTCAAAATGCAGTCCTTCGTGCCAAGGGCGAGAGAAAAAAGGCCTTTAAGCTTACCCTTTCGCGGGCAGGAACGGTGCTTCTCAATAAACGAGTTGTGGTCGAGCAGGTATTCTCTCAGCTCAAAGAGATTATCCGTATAGATGAGCTACCCTTTTATTTGAAGAAGCTCTCACATGTCAAGGAACATATCAACTGGCTAATTTTAGCCTACAACGTGCTGCTTTATCGCAATAAGGTGTACGGTGACAACTTACGATCTATCAAACGATTGGTGGCATGATTTATGCGACACCCTAGTTTTAAGTAAACTAATGTTTTTTGGGTTCTTAATTAGCAGGTATGTATTTACATACCAGGGAGGAATAAATGAAGTTTGGAATTATCATTAACTCGGATGACCCGGAGACCGTCTGGAATGCATTTAGGTTTGGCTTAAAGCCTCTCACCAAAGGTGATGAGGTAAAAATCTTCCTAACTGGAAGAGGTGTTATGGCCGAGCGATTGGATACCGAGCAGTTTCCGGTAACTCAAATGATGAAAGATTTTCAAGCTATGGGCGGCCAGGTTCTTTGTTGCGGTAGCTGTGCAGAAAAGATAAGGGGCATAACGCCGTAGCTCTGTCCAATAGGAGGCATGAATGACATGTATGAGATTGTGGCAGAGAGCGATAAGGTTCTCACGTTTTAGTAATGTTAAAGATCGTATTTAAGGGGGCATATAAAATGGGTTCTCAGCCAAAGGTAGTCAAGAATGTTTCTGTGATGTGCTTTCATGATGAGCTATGTCAGGTTTTTAACGCCATGATGACTGCCTTGAGTCTCTTGAGGTCGGGGTCGAAGGTTACAATATTTTTTGGCTCACGAGGCATTAATGCTGTCCACAAGGACAAAATCGATAAGCTCGTCTGTCTGCCTGATCAATCCGAAGAGGAAAGAGAGGCTGTAATGAAAAGGATGGAGGCGATGGATCTCCCCGATGCTAGCCTGCTTCTTGAGACGCTTTATTTTGAAGGGGCAACAATCCTTGCCTGTCCGCTTAACCTATCGGTGTTTGGCATGAGCGAGTCCGACCTGGTGCAGGGTGTAAAGGTTGCTGACCCCTCTACATATTATAAAGAAATCGTGATGCAGGCCGATATGAATCTAACTTTTTAACTTTTAGCACTTATGCTGCACCCACTTCTTTTCCTGGCATTGCGGCTCCAAGGTGCTTGATAAACCAGTCTTTTGCCAGGTTTGCCACCGCTTCTAGCTTTCCGGGCTCTTCGAATAGGTGGGTGGCGCCGGGAACTATTTTTAGCTCTTTCACAGTGGTCTCGGGCATGTGCATCATGGCTTGCTTGTTAAGCTCAATTACCGGCTCGTCATTTCCGCCTACGATGAAAAGAGTCGGTGCCTTAACTCTTGGCAGGGCGTGCACTGCAAGGTCGGGCCGTCCCCCTCTTGAAACAACTGCGCGGGCAACATCAGGGCGCTCGGCTGCGGCAATTAAAGCTGCCGCTGCACCTGTGCTTGCACCAAAATAGCCCAGCTTTAGCCCATGCATGACTTCGTTTTGGCTGATCCAGTCTGTGACTGCGACAAGGCGTTTGGCAAGTAGATCGATGTCGAACCTGAACTCGGCCGTTATCATGTCGATGCGCTCTTCGCCTTCGGTTAAAAGGTCAAAGAGCAAAGTAGCCAAACCTGCATCTTGCAAAACCCCGGCGACAAATCTATTCCTCGGGCTAAAACGGCTGCTGCCACTTCCGTGCGCAAAAACAACTATCGCCTGTGCATCCTGGGGAATATCCAAGTTTCCCATGAGGTTTATGTCGTCTATGGGGATTTTAATTTCTTGTCTGAAATCTTTCATCTCTTAACCACTCCTTGAGGAGATCTAGCCTTTTGGTTTTCAGGATGCTCAAGAAGTTTTGTGACTAGTCACGCCTAAAGATACCCAAGATGTTTTGATTTTCTCCGATGGGCAAGAGAAGTCTACATTCCAGCCATGGCAAGGATGTTTCTCACGTAACGCTGTGTTTCAGGGTAGGGTGGGATGCCGCCATACTTTATCACCGCACCAGGACCGGCATTATATGCTGCGAGTGCCAAGTCCCAGCGGCCGAATTTCTTGTATTGCTGGCTTAGGTACCATGCGCCAGCCTCAAGCTGTTGGCTAGGCGAGTTTCTAAATGTTTCGATATCATATCCCCAAGCAACTATGTTAAACGGCATTACCTGAGTTAGCCCTATTGCCCCGACCAATGATACCGCTCGGTAGTTCCATCCCGATTCCTGCCAAATAAGGGCAATGAATAAATTGGGTGGGATACCGTATTTATCTGCGATACTTGTTGCAAGCGCCTTTAGCTCTGGTGTTGGACCGACAGCCCTTGTTGTACCGCCGGTTTGCAGCGCTATGATTTGCCCGGCTACTATCCTTGAGCTGATTCTAAGCTCACTCTCAGTCTGTGCAAGCTTACGCCTCTCTTCCTGAATCTGGTCATACAACTCTCGTTGCCTAGCTATCTCGTCCTGCAATTGCTTTTTCTGTGATACGATGGTTTGGAAAAGTATATCAATGCGCTCTTTTGCGGCGGTGAGTTCGGCATGTTGCTGCTCGACCGCTTCCTTTGCGACCTCGATTTGGCTGACCTCATTTGCTATGTCAGCGGTAAGCCGCTTCATGTCAAAGACAATTCTGCCGTCTTGCTGGGCAACCATGCTAAGTAGCGTAAAGCGATTCATAAAGTCAACAAGGTTTTTCGAGTTCAAGAGCAGGATAACGACATTTAGTTTGCGGTTTTTATATGAACTGATTAAACGCCTATTAAACACGATTCTTCGTATGTTAAGACGTTTCCGTGCATCATCAAGCTTTATCTGCGTTTCTTCTAAATGTTTTTGGGTTTCGCCTAGCTTTGCCTCGGCAGCCTGCTTTTCAGCAGTTACCTTGTTAAGCTCTACCTGCGTGGTATTTATCTTTCTTTGTATCTGGATCATCTTCTCTGTGCTTAGCTGGAGCTGTCGGCTGATCTCGGCCTGCCGTTTTGCGGCATCTTCCTGTTTATCCTTGGTTGCCTCGATCTGGGCGTTGATGTTTTGCAGCTCCTTTTGTTTTTCGGCAAGCTGGGATGCGAAGGTGCTGGAGGATTGCACTATAATCATTAATGAGGCAACTGCTATGACTATTGCTCGACTAAACATTAGAAAAAATCCTACGTTCTAAGCTCTAATCTACCAGTAAAAGTGGCGTGGGTCAAATAGGCGAGTTAGCGCATAACAACACACTGGGTCGAGTTATTAAATCAACAAGTTATATCGCACAAACTTTTGTAAAAATGTGACGGGAAGCCTTTAAGGCACAAGGCTCTCATTGTCATAGCTATACTGGCAGAGGTCTGGAATTGTAATGGTTATTTTGGTTCCACGACCTGGTTTCGATTGTATATCGAAGGTGCCGCCTGCAAGTCTTGCCCTGGTCTGCATACCATCGAGCCCCAGTTTGCCAAGTCGTGATAGCTCGCCCAGGGTTGGAGGGAGGTCAAAGCCTTTTCCATCGTCAGCAATAGTGATAGTTGCTTTATCGTCCTCAAAGTTAAAATTTATTTTAACTTTTGTTGCCTCAGCATGTTTTGCGATATTTCTTAATGCTTCTTGTATGATGCGGAATAGCTGCACCTCTACTTCTGGAGAGAAGCGGCGTCTCTCGCCGCTTACGGTAAAACTTATGGCTATTTTGCGGTCGGTTTTTAATTGGTCGACCAGCCAGTCTACTGAGGGAAGAAGCCCCAGGTGATCAAGAATGGAGGGTCTTAGGTCTCGGCTTAATTGGCGTATCTCTTGTAATACGTCTTTTAGTCTCTCGTGCAGATTCCACAAAGACCTTAACTCAGGCATGGGCAGGTGTTCATCGTTTTGACAGAAGTTCTCCAGCTTGTGAAGTATGCCAATGAGATTTTGCGCCGCACTGTCATGCAGGTCGCGGGCAATGCGCAGCCGCTCTTCCTCGTGAGCCTTGGTGATCTGCTCGAGATAGAATTGCTGGTTCTCCTGCATTCTCACTTCTTGAGTTATATCCCTGCCGATAAATTGAAATCCGTTAGGCTGGCCATCTTTTGACACCAAATTGGTGGTAAGCATCAAGATAGCTTCAGTGCCATCTTTCTTTAATATTCTTTGTTTATACGGTTGCTGTATATCCTGTCCATCTAAGAGCTTCCTTTGTTGCTCTTTGAATTTTGCAAGATTCTTTTTGGGCAGCAGATCGTGGATATTTTTACCATAGAGTTCAGATAAGTGGTAACCAAAAAGCTCACCTGCCGCATGGTTCGCGGCTGTGATTTTGCCGTCTAAATCCTGAACCCAAATCGCGTCAAGGGCGTTCTCAAAGAGCTGTCGATATTTATGTTCGGAGAACCTGAGTCGGTCAAGGGCAACTACTCTCTCCCGGTTTAGGCTAGAGTTTTCTATGCCGATCCCGATTAAATTCCCGATAGCGCTGAGCAATCTAATTTCGGTATGATCAAATACGCGGGTTGCTTTAGTAGCCGCGCAGAGAGTGCCAACTATTTCGCTGTGAGCCCTCAGGGGCACGCTAAGCAGCGATTTGATTTTTTCTTCCTTAGTTCCAGGCACATTGAGGGCAGAATTTGAATCCAGGTCTTCTACTATTACCGGCTTGCCAGTCTTTGCGACTTTTCCGCATGCACCATCTCCGATTTTTGTTCTGTCCAAGGCTGCAGCATATTCCTGGCTAATGCCGTCAAAAGCGGTTATCCTTAATTCTCCGGCAGTTTTATCCAGGGAGAAAATAAAAACAGTCTCGACCTGCATAACTTCTTTTACCATATCAACGGCAGTCTCAATAACCTGTTCTATGCTTAGGGGTTGGTTGAGGGTTGCAGAAAATGCGGCAATAGCGGTCAGCCTTCTCTCTTGTTCTATAGCGCTCCTTGATTTTGTGCGTATCTTCTGGTGTGCAAGCCGCAAATTCTCTCTGGTAAGTTTGAGGTCATCATGACCTCTTTTTGAAAGGACCAGTAATAGCAAGATGACGATGCAAAAAGCGATGACTAAAATCGCTTCTATATCATGTAGCATTCTTACTCCAATCCAACCCATCCTCGCCTTAAGGCAAGGATGACAGCTTCAGTGCGTGAGTTTACGCCAAGTTTATTAAAGATATGGCCGATGTGGGATTCAACAGTGCGTATGCTTAGAGATAGCTCATCGGCAATCTCTTTATTGCTTTTACCAAGGGCTGCCAACCTGATAACGTCTAGCTCGCGCTCTGTAAGCGATTCACCCGTGCTGGAGGTTGCGTGGTTTACACCTCTGAAACGTTGCGTTATCTTGCGGGCTATTGCAGGGTGAAGAACAGAATCTCCCCTGTACGTTGCGTAAATGCCCTTTATTAGTTCCTGTGAACTGATGTCTTTTAGCAGGTAGCTCGTGGCGCCGGCTTCGAGAAGGGTGAATACATACTGGTCGAAATCATAAGCGGTCAGTATAAGTATAGTAATAGAGGGGTTTGCAGCCTTGATTTTTCTAGTTGCTTCAATGCCGTTGAGGTTGGGCATTGCCACATCAGCAATGATGACATCGGGCTTAAGCTCATTAGCAAGAGCTACCATTTGCTCGCCATCGGCGGCTTCGCCAACAACTTCGATATCTGGTTCCTTTTCTAAGAATTGGCGAATACTTTCACGAACAAAAGCGTGATCGTCTGCCAATAGTACCCTTATTTTCCCCATAATACTCCTCCAGCATAATAATAGCATGAATGGGGTACTAGCAAACTAGACTATTTATTTAAAAATAAAGGTTAAGAAATTAGCTCCCGAATAGGCATCGTTGCCTGCCCTGTTAGCAATTCAGTATAAATACTGATTGCTCTCAGGCTACGTACCCAAACAATAAACGTCTAAAACCACGTTCGTATCCTTATTTTACTCCTTGTTTTTCGTGATGGCAAAACACGTGCACGCTCCGATGTGACATTTTTCACAATATTGTTAGATAGCATTAACAGAGGGGCTAGAAAAGCGTCAAAGCCGTGCTGTGGCCAGGTAAGGCCAGGCGCAAAGGAAAGGAGCGCAAATGCGTTACGGGGAGTACATCTTATCGAGTACTTGCGAAAAATGCAAAAGAGTATCATGCATAAGGTGCATGAGAAGAACCTGCATGCATTGCCAGCGAACTTTTTTTGACCGTATTCATCATCAGGATGTTGAGCTAATTACAAACACGGGAGTTTGCACATACTGTGGCTCACTGCTGACCCAGGTTTATCTGGCTGAAAGAGAGGTAGTCCAGCGCAGGAAAGAAGCAGCCCAGAGGGTCCAAAGCCAAGATAATGCGGCAGAACAGCAAGGAAAACCGTTAGACGAAATCGCCTAAACACTATTGAGAGGGAGATTAAGGTGGGACTAAGAGCTTATCTGCTTGTTAACGTAGCTGATGATATCGACCAGAAGCAATTTATTCAGGCAGTGCGGGAGCTGGAAGAAATCACCGGAGTCGATTTCGTGGATCCGGTAGTTGGTAGCTGTGACATGGTGGTTATGGTAGAGGCGCCGGTTAGTATCGAAGCTTTAGTTAACGAAATATCAACAAAGCCATGGGTTAGAAAAGTAGATACTGTTCGGATAGTAGGCATTTTTGAGCGTGGATGGACCTCTTGGGAAGACGTTTGCTGAAGCGATTACCATTAGAGCCGTAGCAAACGGTAGAGCGAATTTTTGTAAGAGTATTGTAGACGATCAAAGGTTAACAAGATAAGAGGTTTTACCTATGCGAGATGCGCTAAGGTCCATTAACACGGATTTAAAAGAAAGAGTAGAAAACCTATCCGGCCAGGAACTGGGCCGGTGCTACCTGTGCGGAAAGTGCACTGCAGGATGCCCCGTTGCGCCTTACCAAGACATTGCCCCGCATGTGGTTAT
>JAIMBH010000046.1 GCA_023511485.1 Bacillota bacterium
GGACCAAAGTATATCTGCAAAGATGGGCCTGTCTTTTCTCTGGCTGAGCTAAACAACATAAAAGGGGACTTTTAAGGTTAACTTCTGTTTGTAATGTATCGTTTATACTGTACCGCCACATTCTAAGAGCCGCGCTTCGCCGAATCGTGATATTATAAAATCTAGCCATTTTGAAAATGAGGGTTGATGTTCTAGAAATGAACTGCAAAAATCATCCCGCGCGCGAGACGAATGTTTCCTGCAGCAATTGTGGTCAAGGGCTGTGTCCTGATTGCATGGTATACACGCCTGTTGGAATAAAATGCCGTGAATGTGCATCTCCAAGTAGAGGAATGCTAAGACAGGGTTATTCTTACCAGTATGCAGGTGCCGCTTTGGCAGGACTGGGTGTCTCGTTTACAGCCGGTTTAGTTTTATTTACGATACGTATATCGTCTTTTATCATTGCAATCGTTGCCGGTTTACTTATTGGAGAGGCTGTGCGTCGGGGTGCGAGGGGAAACCGTGGCCCAACGTTCGCAGCCATTGCAGCAGTATCTACTTTAGTTGGGTTGCTGATTCCTATGTTATTTATGGGCCATTTTGGACTTAGTCCAGTAAGCATTGTCTATATGTTGATAGTAACCGGTATTGCAGCCTATAGGCTTAATGGGTAAAACAATCTAGTGAAATCCAGTAAGCTACCTTAAAACTTTAAAGGGGTGAGCTCTTGAAAGTAGGTAATCCAGGCAATAGGGCAGATAACTATCGCTGGTATGTAATGATGACTGTGTTTATTGGCACATTTATGGCGCCGCTTGATTCGAGCATAGTCAATATCGCACTGCCAACTCTTTCTCAATATTTTTCTGTTGGAATAACCACTGTTGAGTGGGTAGTTATGTCATACCTTTTGGCTACCTCAGCGCTTCTTCTGAGCGCAGGTAGGCTTGGAGATATGTTGGGCCATAAGCGTATTTATATTACTGGTTTTCTCACCTTTACGGCTGCTTCAGCGCTTTGCGGTTTTTCGGGGACGATTGGTCAGCTTATTTTTTTCCGTATCGTGCAGGCTCTTGGCGCAACATGTATGCTTGCCACAGCTCCCGCGATCCTAACAAGAACATTTCCCCCGCAAGAGAGAGGTAAAGCACTTGGCATGATAGGTATAGCCGTTGCTATTGGACTTACCGTTGGCCCTACACTTGGTGGATTTATTGTCCACAACTACGGCTGGAGATGGATTTTCTTTGTCAACATTCCTATCGGGATTACAGTGTCTATTCTGGCTGCTTCAATTTTAAAAGAAGGCAAACTTGAGGCGGGCAAGAAGTTTGATTTTGCGGGTTCGATAACAGTCTTCGCTGCTCTTTTCTCGCTGCTGCTTGCTTTAAGTATGGGAAACGCCTGGGGGTGGCATTCGTTTGCTACACTTGGTCTGATTGTGACCGCAATACTCTTGGGCGTGCTTTTTGTAGTCATTGAAAGGAAAGTTCAAGATCCAATGCTAGATCTATCGCTTTTTAGGATACGCCTTTTTACGGCAGCCAACGCAAGCGCGCTTATCAACTACGCCTCGCTTTTCGTGGCGATAATTTTAACCCCATTTTATCTGCGCGATATTTATAAAGTAAATATCCAAACTACCGGGTTGGTCTTGACTGCTATACCGCTTATCACTGGGGTTATCGCGCCGTTATCAGGTACATTATCGGATAAAATAGGCTCACGCCTTCTATCATCGCTTGGCTTGGCGATAACTTCGCTGGCTCTCCTTGGACTATCACGTACCTCGGCGAGCTCCGGTTTAACACCGGTCGTGATTTTGCTTGGGACAATAGGGCTTGGTTCTGGGATGTTCCAGTCGCCTAACTCAAGCGCCCTCATGGGGGCTGTCCCCCGCCACAGACTCGGTATAGCATCGGGTATGCAGGCTACAATGAGGAATACAGGTATGGTGCTTGGTACAGCTTTGGCTGGTGCTATAGTTGCTACCTTTGCACCCAAGGGAGATAGCGATCCACATTTAGCGTTGGCAATTCATCTAGCATTTATAGTAGGTGCTATCATCGCTGCAGCAGGAGTCTTGACTTCGCTTGTCCGTGGGCCTGCAGTGCCTCAAGTAACTATGCCTGCTGAGCCTTCTTACCGGGAAACTAGAGAAAAAGTCGGAAATAGAGAATAAGAAAAAAGCAAAACTCTTACTGGTCTGCTATTGTAAAGCGAAAATCTGGTGAGTTAAAGCTCTCAAAAAGCTTTGGTCTTGGGCTAACCTGAAGATAAATGTGAGATCGGTGTGAGCAATCTAGTAATTTTGCCATTGAATTTGCTTGAGGTTGCCATTAAGACGGTTGGAAAGATCGGCTACTGACAAAGACGGAAACCAAAAACGTTAATTAAATAACTAACCCAATTGGGTTATATTGTATCTATTACTATCAACTGCTATTCTGTAAAAGGATAGTTTGCTTACAAGTTAACACACCAAGCATATGAATCTAAATCTCAAAGGTAGCTTACGTCTAAAAATAGTAATAATTGCGGCACTTGTTGTCATAATATTTCTTGCAGTGGCGTTTCCAGCAACCTCAACCCCCCGCTTCTGCGGTTCATGTCACGAGATGCAGAGTAACTACAAATCCTGGCAACGGTCTGTACATCACGACGTAAATTGCATTACTTGCCATGCAAAGCCGGGCCTTGTTAACTTAGTGCTTGATAAGTTCTCTTCTCTAAGTGACATCTACTCGCATTTTACTACCAACTCCAGTGAGTTAGTTTTAAATGATGATGGTTTACTGAGCAAAAGCATACCCTCAGAGAACTGTCTTTTGTGTCATAAAACGCTTAAGGATAAATCCAGTAACGGCCGGATAAAGTATGACCATAAAGCCCACGAGAAGGCTGGTTTTACCTGCGCCTATTGTCATAACAGGGTAGCCCATCCTGGATTTATTGAGCACAAGGAAAGAATTGCAATGCCGTTTTGTCTTGACTGTCACCGCAAAAAGAATGCAGCTTTGTCTTGCAGTACTTGCCATCCGCCCGGATTTAAACTTAAGCCTGCATCTCACGAGCAGAGTAATTGGATAAAGGCACACGGCCATATCAGCGACATATCGAGCTGCCTGCTTTGCCATAGTAAGAGCTCCTGTGATGATTGCCATGGAGCCCCATTGCCCCATCCAGAGGGCTGGCGCCAAACCCACAAGGCATGGGCTGAAAAGAGCAAAGATAAGTGTCTGCTATGTCATAAGGTCTCCGGCTGTGACAACTGCCACCGCACTGTAAACCCGCACCAACCTGATTGGATCTCGAATCACAACGAAGAAGTAAAAAAGAACGGTAACTCAAAATGTCTTAGCTGCCACGCGATTGGCTTTTGCGACAGCTGCCACGCTCAGTTTAGGCACTAGCCAGCAAGCACTAGCTGGCAGCAAGCCGCAAACCTAGTAAAGTGCTGAAATTTAAGTCTTAAGTTGCCAAAATGTCGATACATTTAATTTTGTTGCCGTAGTTATTAGCGCTGTGGTTGGGTAGACAAGTCAGTTATAGTTGAAGCTGCAATGAAGCAGTCTTGGGCATCTCAGTTATTTGCATTCGTTTGCCGAATGGATTTGAAGGGCTCATATGAACCGCGAACCATTTTATGCTAATATCCTCTTTAGCCATGCAAATATATAATTAAATAATCCAGCGGTGGATTAGCATATTTAGCGCAAATCCATTAACTTGAGGAGGAAATTGATGAAGAAACTTATCACCAGTTTACTTATTCTATCTCTTATCACCCTGGCGGTAGGGTGCAGCTCGGCAGCCAAAACAAAAACAGAAACAGCAGCAACGGCTAAGAAGAAGCTTACTGCAATAAGGGTTGGAATACTCCCCACAGAAGACGCCCTGCCAATTAGTGTTGCCGAACAAAAAGGTCTCTTTAAAGATAAAGGTCTTGATGTAAAAGTCACAGTTTTTAAGAGTGCGCAAGAAAGAGATGCTGCGCTGCAGGCCAAACAAATAGATGGCTTTATGGGCGATTTGGTTGCTGCAGCAGCCCTATACCAGGCTGGCACAAAAATCTCAGTTGTTGATGTTCTCCTTGGAAGCAAGCCGTCGGAGGGACGCTTTGGAATTCTATCTGCACCAAAATCTAGCATCAGGACGGTTGCTGACCTTAAAGGAGTTCCGATTGCTACATCGAGTAACACGATTACCGAGTACGTAATCGATCAGCTTCTTGCCGAGAACGGTTTCTCTGACTCTGATATTAAGAAGATTGAAATCAAAGCTATCCAGGTGCGCCTTGAGGCTCTGACCAATGGGCAGGCTCAAGCTGCCGCATTGCCCGACCCGCTTCTCTCTTTTGCCGAGCAGCAGGGAAATCACCTGATCATCGATGATTCGAAAGGCCGAAACTTGTCTCAAACTATTCTTTTGTTTAGAAAAGACTATCTGGATAAGAACAAGGAAGCGATTAAAAATATGCTTGCCGCAATAAATGAGGGCGTGGAGCTGATCAATAAAGATCCAAATGCATACCGTGAACTTCTGGTTGAAACGGCAAAGCTGCCAAAGCCAATAGAGGATAGCTATAAGATAAATACTTATCCTAAAGTGCAGGTGCCAACTAAGGCTGATGTCGATAGCGTACTTAATTGGATGGTTAAGAAAAACATTATCAAACCGGGTTTGAAATATAATGACTTGGTCAATCAGGAGGTCCAACCCGCTAGTGTCGGAAGTTGAGATCAGGGGGCTTGGAGTTGACTACAGCAATTTCGGCCGAACAGTAACAGCACTTGATAGAATCGACCTTACAATTCCATCAGGTGATGCTTTGGCCATCATCGGACCTTCTGGCTGTGGTAAATCAACGCTTCTTTATGCTTTAAGCGGTTTACTTAAACCTACACGTGGAAGCATCAAAATTGATGGGGATGAGCTAACCGCGCCACGGCGCGAAACCGCTTTGATTCTGCAGGATTATGGGTTGTTTCCCTGGAATACAGTCTTTGATAATGCCGCACTCGGCCTTCGGGTGCGGCATGTTTCGAAAGACCTTATTGATGATCACGTAGAAAAAATACTGAAACATCTTGGACTTTGGGATTTGCGAAATAGGTATCCAAGCCAGCTGTCCGGCGGGCAACGCCAGCGTGTAGCGATAGCCCGCTCGCTTGCATTAAATCCTGATTTGCTTTTAATGGACGAGCCTTTTTCTTCGCTCGATGCATTAACCCGCGAAGATTTGCAAAACACCTTGCTTGAGATATGGAAAGAGCGGAATGCAAACGGAAGTTTTAAGCGCAATAAAAATAGCGATTCGACACCGCTAACTATGGTGCTTGTCACGCACAGCATCGAGGAGGCTGTCTTTTTAGGTAAGCGTATTGCGGTAATGTCCCCAGGGCGCATCACTGCAATAGTTGATAATATAGGTATGGGTGAAGATGGCTACCGCAATACCGCCGACTTTTACGACCATTGTGCAAGGCTTCGCGGGATGCTAAAAAATGGAATAGGGGCGGAGTTTGGTGTTGGATAAAGCTAGGGGATATGTTGGTGCGACCATCTTACTTTTTGTTTTCTGGTATGGTTTGTCGCTTCTTCTTGGAACCCAGGCTCTGCCATCACCCATTAGGGTTTTTGGCGATTTCTTCCGGCTGATACCTGGAGAACTCGGTAGGCATTTTGCCGTTAGCTTTTTCAGGGTCACTGTAAGTATTATACTTGGTGTATTGCTTGCGCTACCAGTTGGCTTGGTCCTTGGCCAGGAAGAGTGCTTAGACCGTTTTTTTGCGCCGCTTATATTTATCCTTTATCCAATTCCAAAGATAGTTTTTCTGCCAGTTTTGCTTTTACTTTTGGGGTTGGGCAACGTCTCTAAGATTGTCCTTATAACAGCGATAGTATTCTTTCAGATATTAGTTACAACCCGTGATGCTGCACGCGGGATTCCAAATCAAATAATAATTTCTATGAAATCTTTAGGTGCCACCAAGCGTCAGATATATAGACATGTCGTATATCCGGCTAGCCTACCGAAGATGTTTACCGCATTAAGAATAGCCGCTGGGACGGCTATTGCCGTCTTGTTTTTTGCAGAATCTTTTGCGACTCAGGAGGGACTTGGCTATTTTATAATGGATGCATGGAGTCGCTTTAATTACTCCGATATGTTTGGCGGTATCGTAGCTATGGCTCTCATGGGCCTTATCATCTATGAGTTGCTTGATTTAATTGAGCGTCGCCTCTGCCCCTGGACAAAACTCTAGCCAGTCGCCTGGTATCTTCCGCTAATTAATAAATTACCAGTGGCCTTTACAAATTTTCAGGAAAATTTAGGCAAAAATCTTATTTTTAAACTCAACAAAGCCGATGTTAATAGACAGGCTAGGCTTTAGTTGCTTTTAAGTTTGCCGCCTAAGGCGACAAACTGGGGTTTTATGTATGGCTAAGAGGCTGCTGTTTATAATATTTGCGATTATATACTTTTTTGTATCGCCTGGCTTTGCACTTGCCGGGCAGGGGCAGAAAACCGATGGGTCTATATATTGGACCTACGCGGATAGTGCAGATAGTTCGCCAAAGACTGAAGGGGGCTATGCTCCATTTTCTGATTCTGGTGGCGACCCGTCTGCCGGATCAAAATATACCAGTAATCCCCATGGCGGTTATGGTGCCTATGGTAAAAAATGTAGCATTTGCCATGCAAGTCACCGTTCAGAAGGCGCCTACTTTTTGCTAAGGGCAGATTCTAGGGATGATGCATGCATTTATTGCCATGTTGGAGGTAGCTCACGCTCCAATAAAATAGTATACCGTTTAAGCCCTAACGGAATACTGACAAAAAATGGACATACAATTGGCGCAAGCGCGACGATTCCTGACAGCTCCGTCTATCAATGGTTAAGCAATAAGACTATCACAAGCATCGACGGGAACGGCAATACTATTCAGGAAACCATTCAAATCCGCAGTTACGATTCGACTGCTAATAAAATGTTTAGATTCGCACGACACCACGGCCAGAATGTTGCGGGCAGCAACAGGGAGGGGTATTTAAGAATCGGTCCTCTGGCACTCGGTTGCACAAGCTGCCACCAGCCGCACGGGGCTACCAACACGATTTGGAGGCCGACTTCACTTGAAACAGGTGCCAAACTGCTCGAGGGGTATAAACTCTTAAAACTATCCCCCTCAGGGTCTATATGGGGTTCGGCGACTTTTTCTGATAATGCGGGCAACACTTGGACGGAAGATTATGATGAGGGCATGAGGACATGGAAAGCTTACGGAGAGTTTGATGTCAATAACCAAAAGGTATACGTCAATGCTAACAATATTATAACAGTGCCGGAAACGACAATGACGGCTGCCAATACCGGAAACGACGGGGTGTTTCCGAATACCATATATACGAAATTTGAGGGTGTAACCGATCCTACGCAGATGCGGGGTTCTGTCCGAGACCCGCAAACTATTAACCAATATGCACTATCTGCGTGGTGTGCCGATTGCCACAACCTAGATATCGGGTATTGGAAGGGTTTAGCAAACACGGAGCTCGGTTATAAAAATCACGCAGATAGAACGCACCCGGTACCGTTTACTGGAGCTAACAACGGCCCGGGGCAGTGCTATAGTTGTCATAGGAATGACCTTCCTGCAGACCCGATATACTCCTATTATGATTCAGAGAATGTTTCCTGTGAGGCTTGCCATTTTGGGACTAGCACTTATAAGGCTGTGAGAGAGGATATCAACGGAGACGGTATCGCGGGAGATTATTCCGACTTTCCGCATAGTGGCCAGGAAAATTCCATTAAGCTGCTCGGCAGCTACGTAGGGTTTTTGGATGATTCTGGTAATCGCCAAACAAAAGAACAAACCATTACTGAAGACAACCTCGATGGTGTGTGCAAAAGGTGCCATACCGGTATCGGTGTTAACCATTAGGTAGTTATGCGGTAATTCCCTCAAAATAACCTTATTAAACTTTTAATCTCTGGCTATAAAGCCCTTAAGTTTCTTATTCGAACGCCGATCATTATCCTAGTTAAGGTAGAAACCACAGCAAAAGAGGAGGAACCACATTGTTAAACCTAATCGACCAACTTAGACTGGAACACACGGAGCTATCCACTTCCTTCGGAAGTCTCAGAGATATCGATATCTCAACAGCAGAAGGCCGTGAGAAACTAAAATCTATAAAAGTAACATTACTAGCTCACTTAAGAAGAGACAATGAAGAGTTATACCCAAAACTACGTGAAGTAGCTTCCAACGACCAAAAACTCCAGCGCACCATTGAATGGTTTACCCGCGACACCGCAAGGATATCGGCTGTACTTATACTATTCCTCGACCAATACGCCGATGGAGGCTCAAAGATCGCGTTTATGCGCGACTTCAAGCGCCTAAATACAATCCTCAACGCACTTATCAAGCAGGAAGAGCAACTTATTCTTGACGAATTAGACGATACGATTTTGGGTATGGTTGCATAATAATGCAGTGCAGCAGATGCATTAAAGAAGCAGGTGCATTAAAGATTAATTATCAGGTTATCTAGCAGTAGCAAGAAGCCCTGTGACTTAAAGAAGCATTATGCGGCGCTTCGGCAATAATTAATCAAGCCTCTTGTGGCTCAACATCTTAGTGCTTGATAGCTGCTACAGACTAGTAAAATCCATAGCTATGGAAGCATTTGCAATGCCCATCAATCGGTAGCTGCCGAGCATGCGGTTAAGACCTTTAATTGACAAAAGTTAAAACGCCTCATATAATGGGCTGGATGCCTTATTTTTAAAGTGTTTCTGCTAACGAGGTGAGATAGATGGCACATAAAAAGGGAATGGGAAGTACCCGAAATGGTCGAGATAGCCATTCAAAAAGGCTGGGTGTCAAGGCATTTGGCGGACAATATGTAACGGCCGGAAGCATTATTGTACGTCAGCGCGGCACAAAAATTAAGCCAGGTCAGAACGTTGGTCTTGGTCGTGACTACACTATTTTTGCCTTAATGGATGGTTATGTGGTTTTTGAAGGCGAGGGTAAAACTGGCCGTAAGGTTAGCGTACTAAGCGAGGTCGTTGGGCAAGCTTAAACAGTGCTAAAAGTTGGTAAAGCCACAGGAAACTGTGGCTTTTTTAGTTTAAAGAAAACCATCAGCTTTTAGCTATCAGCGGTCGGGGAAGATACAAATAACGCTAACCGCTGGTGTCTGACAGCTGATGGTTTATAGAGAGTGACGAAAAACTATGTTTTTAGACGAGGCTAAGATATTTGTAAAAGCAGGAGACGGCGGAAACGGCATTGTCAGCTTCTTCCGAGCTAAATACATCCCAAAAGGGGGACCCGATGGGGGAGATGGTGGCCGCGGCGGAAGTGTGGTCCTAGAGGTCGATGAGGGATTGCGCACCCTCATGGATTTTCGCTACCAGCGTCATTTCAAGGCCGAGCGGGGTCAGCATGGCCAGGGCGGAAACAAAAAAGGCAAAGATGGCGAGGATGTCATATTAAAAGTTCCGCCTGGCACTGTGGTGAAGGATGAGAAAGGCAACCTTCTTGCCGACCTGGTAGAGCCTGGCGAGCGTGCAGTTGTCGCCCGAGGAGGCTTAGGCGGCCGCGGAAACGCCCGCTTTGCCACACCAACCCGCAGGTCTCCATCTTTTGCCGAGAAAGGAGAGCCCGGTGAGGAGCGCTGGATTATCCTTGAGCTAAAACTACTTGCGGATGTTGGACTGGTGGGCTTTCCAAATGCAGGAAAATCCACGCTAATTAGCAGGATATCGTCAGCTAGGCCAAAAATCGCTGATTATCCGTTTACAACCCTTGCGCCAAACCTCGGCGTTGTAAGCCTATCAGACGGCCGCAGCTTTGTTGTCGCCGATATTCCCGGACTTATTAAAGGAGCGCATATAGGCAAAGGCTTGGGCCATGGGTTTTTAAAGCACATAGAGCGAACAGGTGTTATAGTTCATATCCTGGACCTTGCTGGGCTGGAGGGCCGCGACCCTATAGAAGACTTTGAGGCGATAAATGAGGAGCTTAGGCTTTACGACCCCGAGCTTGCGACACGTCCCCAGATAGTTGCGGGAAACAAAATAGATATCCCTGAAGCGGAGCAAAACGCCGTCCGGGTTTCGGATTATATGAAGCAGAAGGATGTACCGTTTTATCCCATCTCTGCAGCGGTTGGAATGGGTGTAGATAAGCTTCTTTATGCGATAGCAGATACACTTGACAGAATTGAGCGTGCGCCAATCAAGAGGGAGGCCAAAAAGGTCGCCCCAGCCCCGAGACCCGAAGAAATCAGCGTGTTTAGAGAGAATAATATCTGGGTCGTGCACGGTGTAAATGTTGAGCGCATGGTTGCTATGACTGACTTTGACAATGAGTATGCAATTATTCACCTGCAACGTCGCCTAAAAGCAATCGGGGTTGAGGATAAGCTAATCGAGGCCGGGGCTAAAGAAGGCGATACTGTTCGCATCGGCAAAATGACGTTTGATTTCTATCCCTCCTAAACCTCTTGGGGACGTTCCTGAAAAAAAGAAAAACAAACCGAGGTTTTAAGTTTTTAAGGAAAGTACCCGATTTGCCCCATGTGCAGCGAAACACCTTACGAGGAA
>JAIMBH010000047.1 GCA_023511485.1 Bacillota bacterium
GCATGGGGGTGGGGCGAAATTTTGACTTTATGCTGGTCTATATCGATTTTGAACGCAAGTTGATCTTCATTCGGGGATCGGTATTCAGAAAAGAGTTCTTTTGCACACCCGAGGGTATGCGCATTTCTTTGCCTCTCTCTTAATTCTTAAGGGTGAGTATCCGAAAGTAACTCAATCAGTTATAGATTATGCCAATATCCAAACTACCACGGATATTTTTGCCCATCCATCAGAAGGAAGTTAGAAAAACAAGAATAAACGCCAGATTTTTACTCTAGCGTTTTCCTATATCTCCAGCTTAACTAAGCTGTTTATGTTTGGCGGAGGTGCGTGGGAATCGAACCCACCAACCGAGGTTTAGCCCGGCCGACTGGTTTTGAAGACCAGCTGAGCCACCAGGCCCAATCCACCTCCATGAAAAGCGATGATGGACGCGTCCATCATCGCTGATAACAATATTTTGCCAGGTCTATGCCCAAAATACAAGATACGTACCGTGCGGTACTTAGAATGGCTATGTCGCTAAGGGCTGTATTACTAAGTTTACAGATTTAGCGGACAATTCGCGTATCGCCAACGCGGCGAGTGATGCCTATCATATCGAAGTAGCTTAAAATCGGGATAATGTATTTTCTTGACGTGTTAAGGACCTGGCGAGCATCACCAGGGCTTATTTGCTTGCCAGAGAAATTTTTCTTTATCATTTCTTTAGCTTTTTCTATAAGCTCAGTATCAAAATACATATTAGGGGCAATTCTAACTAACTTATGCTCCCTGACTAATAAATCCGCTAGAGAATTAACCTTTTTAATATCAAGCCCCATCTCTTGAGCTAACAAGGTAGTCTCGGGCGGACCATACTTGCCAGCTGATATCCTGCTTGCAATTTCAGCCAGAAGTTTTTCATCTTCTTTTCCGATTGTTACCTTGGCCTTTGCATGGGCTATTTGGGATTTTTCAATAACTATTTTACCGTTTTGCTGCAGATAGGAGATGAACGCATCGAACTCTTTATCCCCCATCCAGCCAAATAACTGGGATTTTATGATTTGCTTACCAACCCAGGGATTTAAGCTGTTCTGTTTGAAATTCTTATTCAGGAAATCCTCAAGGGTTTGCGTTAGCGAGTTAAACTTATCTATTAATATATAACTTTCCTGCCTATCGACGTTGATAGAGACTATATCGCCGGCATCCTTAAGCTTAGCTAGGCTTTCTTTGACCTGGGTCTCCTCGAGCTCAGACCTTACCCAGAGCGACCTTGCTGACATAAAGCCATTTGACTCCTTAAGGTATAACCTTACAATCGCATCAGGATCGCCCGTACTTAGAGTCTGACAGCGCTTGGTAAAATCCTTCTGACGCGCCGCTCTGAACTTTAATGGGTGGCTGTCCAGAATTCGCCCGCCCCCAATCGTTTGAATTGGGGAGTAGCTCCTGATCACAAATTTATCATCAAACTTGGTAACAAGCGGATTCTCGAGCCTGAGCTGGACAAAAGCAGTCTCACCTGGGTTAAGGATTTCTCTATCGGTCAGGACTATACGACCCAGCACTTCGCTTGTTCCATGGTGAACTCTAACCCTTGTTCTGTTTTTCAGCTCACGAGGAGCGCTGTCGAGAAGTTTAAGTTGAGCATCAAACATGTAGGTCGGCGAGAGAAAACCGGGGGCAAGAACGACCCCACCGCGCTCGATATTGTCTTTATCAAGCCCGACCAGATTAAGGGCAACCCTTTGCCCAGCAACCGCAACGTCAGTTTTCTGACCGTGTACCTGTACATTTCTTATCCTAACTTCTTTATCGATAGGAAAGACATGCGCCCTGTCATCGACCCTGATCTCGCCCGACCACAGAGTACCTGTTACAACGGTGCCCGCTCCCGACATCGAAAATACCCTGTCAACCGGCAGCCTGAAAGGCAATTTATCCTTTCGCGGCATTATGCGCTGGGCTATTTTATCCAGCTCTTCTTTAAGCTTGTCCAACCCCATACCGGTTTTTCCAGATACCGGCACAATTGGGGCGTTCTTTAGACTGGTCTTTACAAGAAGCTTGCGTATGTCATCTTCGACAAGACTCAGCCAGTCCTCGTCTACAAGATCGGCCTTGGTTAGCGCTACGACCCCTTCTCTGATGCCAAGCAAATCTACTATCGCAAGATGCTCTTCCGTTTGCGGCATGACTGAGTCGTCAGCGGCAACTACGAGCAACACCATATCGATTCCGGTTGCACCAGCAAGCATATTCTTAACAAAGCGCTCGTGTCCCGGAACATCCACAATGCCAACCCGCTGGCCGCTGGGTAGCGTTAAGTGGGCAAAACCAAGTTCGATGGAAATGCCTCTTTTTTTCTCTTCCTCTAACCTATCCGTGTCAATACCGGTCAGCGCCTTGATGAGTGTTGTCTTGCCATGATCGATATGACCGGCGGTACCTAATATTAACTGCTTCACTTCACTAACACCCTAAATCTTTTCAAGGTCGTAACCTGCTGCTTCGCTTAGCTTACAATTCAAAATCGAAATGCAAAACTGCGATGTAAAGTTAAAATTAATGCGCGACTCAACTGCTTTTTTAAGACTTGGCAAAGAGATAACCCTTTGCCTACTACCAAACGAGGCTTTAGCCCTACACTATACAATGCATGGATTTTGCTAAAGTTGTAAGTAAAATCATAAGCTACCTACCTCTTACTTTCTCAAAGGCAGCCATTATCTCTTTCTCTTCTCCATCTTGTATCGTTCGCGGGTCGAGAAGTACCGCATCTTCTTTGATCCTTACGACAACCGGAGGTTCGTTTTTGCGTAGCATCTCTTCCAGCTCGTTTACGGCAATGGATTTCGGCCGCACCGCAACAACCGTTGTTTTAAGCTCGGCAAGCGGCAACGACCCGCCTCCAACCTTTGAGAACTCTGGCTCAACAGCAACGGTAAAGCCGTCACCCAAAATTTTTGCGAGCGATCTTGAAAGTTTTTCTGCCCTTGCCTTTAGTTCGTCTGCTGAAGCCGTGATCATTCGTAATGTTGGGTTTGTCTTAAGAACTTTTTCTGTGTCTAGATACTCGCGAAGTGTCGCTTCAATGCCGGCAAGCGTCATTTTGTCGACACGCACAGCTCTTGCAAGCGGATGCTTCTTCATTCGATTGATAAACTCCGCTTTGCCGACAACCAAACCTGCCTGCGGGCCACCTAAGAGCTTGTCCCCGCTAAATGTAATCACATCGACACCGGCTCGCACACTCTCCTGAACCGTCGGCTCGTACTCAATACCGTAACGGGAGAGGTCGATAAGCACACCGCTGCCTAAATCCTCCATAACCGGAATACCAAGTTCCCAACCAAGGTCAACCAGCTCTTCAAGAGATACCTCATGCGTAAAACCAACGATCCTAAAATTGCTGGTATGAACTTTCATGAGGAGTGCCGTATTTTCAGTGACTGCATTTCGGTAATCTGTTATGTAGGTTTTGTTGGTAGTCCCAACCTCACGCAAGATGGCCCCGCTCTGCCGCATGACATCGGGTATCCTAAAGGAGCCACCGATTTCAACGAGCTGACCTCTTGATACTATTGCCTCTTTACCGGCAGCCAGCGTGCTCAACGCAAGAAAAACTGCCGAGGCATTATTGTTTACAACCATACCGGCCTCGGCCCCCGTAATTTTAGTCAGAATCGACTCAACGTGGCTATGGCGCGAGCCCCTTGTCCCTTTATCCAAATCAAATTCAAGATTGGAATAATTCGAGGCAGCCATCATAACTGCATCGATTGCGGATTTACTTAAAATTGAGCGGCCTAGATTGGTATGAATGACAACACCAGTCGCATTAATCACTTTTTTCAAACTAGAAGCGTACTGATCCTTTAACCAAACTTCCAGTTCCTTAATAAGTGAGTCAGATGAAAGCTCAATACCCTCTAGCTCTTTATTGGAAAGCAAAAGGATAGCTGTGCGCCTATTATCTATTACATGGCGGATGCCATCTACGACAAGAGACCTTGGATAAGCGTTTACAAGTAGCTTAACATCAGGCAAATCAAGAATTTCATCGACTTTTGGCAATTGCCTTAAATATCTGTTTTTTACCACTATTTTTCACCCCATAAGGCTTAAGGCACCTGACTGTGCTTGACACTAATCAAATTAAATAGGTTTTTAGGTTAAATTTCAACTTGGTAGATAAGATGCAGAGGTCATGGTATGCCGAAATGCGAATGCCAAAACCAAACAATTAGCGCTTTAAAACGTTAGTGCTCCTAGACAACTTCTATTAGGCCAGCAGGTCCCTCTTCAATGCGGCCTATAACCGCTCTTGTTTTTACGCCTTTAGCTTCCATTGCAGACAGAAGCTGGCTTCCTTTTGCTTGAGGCACACTTATTAAGAGACCACCTGAGGTCTGCGGATCAAACAATATCTCCGGCGGATATTCTCCCTCGGTAAGAAACACTACGGAGTCACCCAGGAAGGTGCGGTTATCCCTTGCACCGCCAGGGATAAATCCTTTAGTAGCCAGCTCAACCGTGCCATTTGATATTGGAACGCTGGCCATCTCTACAATTGCTTTCACTCCGCTTGCCTCAACCATCTCTTTAAGGTGCCCAAGGAGGCCAAATCCGGTAATATCGGTACATGAATTCACGCCAACCTCAAGCATCGCTTCAGCTGCACTCTTGTTCAAGGTGGCGGCGTACTCAATTGCTGGCATAATATCCTCTTCGGTTACTGCACCCCGCTTCAGAGCGCTTGCCAGAATTCCCATTCCAAGCGGCTTGGTGAGAATGATGTTATCTCCCGGCTTTGCGTTGCTGTTGGTTACAACTTTATCTATATCAACAACACCGGTTACCGCGAGGCCGTATTTTGGCTCGTTATCCTGTATAGTATGACCGCCGACAATAATTGCACCGGATTCCCTCACCTTATCCCGGCCTCCTTTGAGTATCTCCCCAAGAAGATTAAGCCCAAGACTGCATGGAAACGCGGCAAGATTTAATGCGGTAAGCGGCCTCCCGCCCATAGCATAGATATCACTTAATGCATTTGCCGCAGCTATCTGACCAAAAAGATACGCCGAATCTACAACTGGCGGAAAAAAATCGACCGTCTGCAGCAGTGCATGGGTATCGTCAAACTTATAAACAGCTGCATCGTCTGCCGTATCAAACCCGACCAATAATTCCTCTGCCTCATCCATTGGCAGCCAGCTAAGTGCTTGCTTTAAGTCCCCCGGACTCATTTTTGCAGCTCAGCCGCTTTTATGCGAATACTGCGTTAGACGTACTTTCTCCTTCACAAATAATCCTTTCATAAAATTATCCCTTAAGGGATAATTAATAATTATCATGATTATAACGATTTATTACTGATCGGGCAACTAAAATTGGTAAAATCGGGCATTTACAGGACTTGGCGGCTAAAGACCAAGCTTGTCTGATATTTCAGTCATAGCCTTAATGCCAAGGGCCATAAAATCCTCCAGCGAAAAGCCAAAATCTTTACAGGAGGACATCTGCTCCCTGCTCGCCCCTTTAGCAAAGGCCTTCTCCTTAAATCTTCTTAGAGCAAAATCCACAGTAGTAGAACTCATCTTCTTATCGGATGTCATGAGTGCACAAGCCACCAGAAATCCTGTCAAAGGGTCAGTTGCATAGATAGCTTTATCTATTAAACCATCCAGCGGCACTTTATTCGCATGAGCAAGGATGGCATGTATAACGCTCGGTGATACATCTGTATCTTTAAGCATCTCGGCTGTTCTAAGCCCATGGATGCCGGGGTTATCATAAGTCTCACTATAATCTAGATCATGCAAGAGCCCGGCAAGACCCCATTCGTTTTCATCCTCGCTAAAATGGCGGGCTAAGTGCCGCATGATAGCCTCGGTGGCGAGCATATGCTTGATAAGATTTTTGTTCTTAATGCGTTCCTTAACCAGACTTAATGCAACATCTCTATCCATTCGGCCTCCTGCTTTTGAGTTGTTCTTCAAGCCAGTCCACCCATACGTTAAACCCATGCCCAGTTCTACAGGATAGCGGGATAATCTTAACGCCGGGGTTCAGCCTGTGCACGACATCCTTGAGCTTCTCCATGCTGAAATCGCATAGCTCAAGCATGTCAATCTTATTGACAATAAGCACAGAGCAATCCCGAAAGATGGATGGATACTTATGCGGCTTATCGTCACCTTCAGGAACGGAGAGAATAACAACGCGTGCAGATTCTCCCAGATTAAAATCGGCCGGGCAGACAAGATTGCCAACATTTTCGATAATCAACAAATCGACACCTTTGAGGTTTAAGTGCTCAAGGGCTTTTTTTATCATATTGGCTTCGAGGTGGCATGCGCCCCCAGTATTTATCTGAACGCTCTCTATTCCACGCGCCCTTACCTTCTCTGTATCGACTTGAGAAGCGATGTCTCCCTCAATAACCGCCGTTTTAAACCTATCTGCGATTCTACTTGCTGTTTCCAGAATAAAGCTTGTTTTACCCGAACCTGGGGAAGCCATAAGATTTATCGCAAATATATTGTTTTTTTCGAAAAAACTCGCATTCTCCGCGGCAAGGTTCTCGTTTGCCTTAAATATGCTCTCAAATATTTTTATCTCGGTCATAGAAACCTCCGGTTAAGGCCCTTTGAATTCACTACGCTACGCTCAGGATAACAATAAAAGGGCCGCTCTGCTTAGGATGACGTCTAGCGGTAGACCTATGCAAAGCTAGTGCCTTCCTATCGCTAAACTCTGAACCCATTCTTTAACTACTTACTCTATCTCAATCGAGTCTACATAAAACTCCTTGCCAGATAGCAGTTCCACAGCTAACGAGCCGCATCGGGGGCAGGTGTATATTTCGAATTCTGTAACCCTACTCTCTTCCTTGCAGTTTGCGCACCGGATTGATATAGGCACGTGGTCGATCTCAAGCTTTGACCCACCGGCTATCGTGTCTTTAGTCAAGTACTCGAAATAAAACTGCATCGAGTCCTCGATAACAGACATCATATCGCCGATTGTTACGTTTACTTTTAAAATCTTTGAGGCATTGTTTTTTTTGGCGTGTTCAACCGCTATGTCAACGATGCTCTGTGTTAACCCAAGCTCATGCATAAATTAGCTCCTAGCTCTGAGCTGCTAGCTCCTAGGGTGAAGGTGAGTAACGAGGGTAGTAACTTTTAAAAACTACCCTGAACCCCAGTACCCAGAACCTTTCTGACATTGGCACTTTGGCACACCAAGACCTCAGCACTTTATCAGAGCCAGCGCGCAAAGAAAAGGCTGATTTCGAAAAGCAAGACCAAAGCTATGCCAAGCAATCCCATGCTTACAATACTCCAGTCCGGAGTGGCAATCGCGGCAATGATAAAGCTTACGACATAAGCATACCGCCAATTTTTGCGCAGCTTCTTGCGATCAACTATTCCCAGTTTTATCAAAAATATGATGACCAGCGGAGTTTCAAACGCAACTCCAAACGCCAGCACAAAAAGCGATACAAAATTTAGGTAGTCATCGGCTTTGTTTACAAAGTCTAGCTGTCCCCCACCCTGGGCCCGTAACCACTCCATCGAGGGCGGCAGCACAAGGAAGAACGCAAACGCCGCACCCCCAAGGAAAAGCAGTATTAAAAGCGGCAGCAACGTATACGCGTACTTTCTCTCCTTTTCCTTAAGCGCGGGAGCAAAAAAAGCGATTATCTGATAGATAATAAAAGGGGATGTAAGAATAAATCCCCCAATCACCGAGAGCTTAAAGCGGAAAGTAAATATTTGCATGAAGCCAAATATTGTTAGGTGAACGGATTTTAAGTCTGCCGGAAGCGGCCACTTTATAAATTCCATTATCGGGTTAAAGAAGGCGTAACTTATTGAAACTCCAACAAGCAGGGCAATAAGGGACCAGATAAGCCTTTTGCGAAGTTCATCTAAGTGCTCCAAAAACGTCATCTCTTGGTCGGTCACCGATAAAGCCTCCAGACAGAGATTCTAGCGGGATAGCTGGGGTTCATTATCTTTACTGCCCTCTCCCGTTTTACCCTTTTGTTCAGGCTCATCCTGTGCCTGCTCAGCGATGGCTGCAATTGGTTTAACCAGGTCTTTTTGCACCGCATCCTGAATTCCTTGAGAAGCTTTTTTGAATTCTCCAATCGCCTTGCCAAGGGATTTTGCGATTTCAGGCAGCTTTCGCGGGCCAAAAATAATTAAAGCCAGTGCCAATATTAAGATTAGCTCCGACGGACCCATACCTAGAAACATAAACTTCCTCCTACACCAGTGTAACAACCGGCATACATTAAGTCCAGTAGATGCAGACAATACCGAGAGGATAAACAGATAGGCTAATCGGGGATTTTCTTGATAAGCCGCAGCACCATTTGCCAGTCTTTCGTTTTCATTATTTCAACTTTATCCATAATACTAGTAAGGATACTCATACCTAAATCCCTCTCGCTCAGTTGGGCGCGCAGTTTCTCGACTGGCGACGCTTCTCTTGTCATATATTTTATGTCAATAAAAAGTCTATCGGGTTCAAAGTAAGAATCAACTTCCACCATGTTCTTGTCGGCATGGGCTTCTTTATGAAGTTGCAACATAGCATTAGTGCAGGCTTCAGATACGGCAATTTTTATATCCTCGATAGCCTCATTATCAAAACCCAAGAGCCCCGCATACGCTGCTGTCAGAAGCCTGGCAAGACCGATATATTCAGGCTTAGCCGGTATCTTTATGCTTGTCAGCTGGTTTACAACCTTCACCTATGAACCTTTCAAACTATTGATGGCCTCTTCTTCTGTAGCAAAGATGGGGAATACCTTAACAAGGCCTGTTATTCTAAAAATCTTGAGGATGTTTTCCTGTGTGCAAACCAAAGAGATTGAGCCCTGGTGAGACTTGACTCGCTTAAGACCCCCTACAAGTACGCCTAAGCCGGAGCTATCCATAAATTCCACTTTCTGCAGGTCTATAATGATATTATACTTGCCCTCATCTACTAGATCGATTAATCGGCTCTTAAGCTTAGGCGCTGTATATACATCAACCTCTCCTTCGAGAACGATTATCCCGATTCCGTTAACCTCTTTACTTTCGATCTTTAAATCCACCATGCCACCTCCTGAAGTATTCATGACAGTTATACCACGTAGAATTTACCGCTAAACTTCAAGCCCAGTTCGACTATTGGGTTTACAACCTGGAAAACAAGGGTTTGTATATTCTACCGCAAGCTAAAAACATTAACAATTATATATTCCCTAAACAAGCGCAATGCTAAACAGGAAATTGAAATATATTTTCAATTTTAAATCAATCGCGCAGCAAATGCATAGGGCGACCGCACTTTTCACAAAAGTCAGCACTTTTCCTGTCTGTATCAGCAAGGCCGCTTGAGAAATACATGACACATCTGGGGTCACTGCAATGCCTTAACCCAAAGGTATGACCAAGTTCATGAACAGCTTCTTTTTTTACCCGCTCAAGAAATAGCCTTTCTCCACCTGGACGGTTTGTGCCAGCTCGCAACCGACTTAAGGAGATTACTCCGCAGCAGCCACCCAGCGTAGCCTGCCCAAAAACAAAATTGAGCCCTTTCGAGAAAATATCTTCATCTATCACGCCAAGAGTTTTTACCGAATCGTGAGATCTGATCTGGCTTATAATCGCCAATAAATCGCCCGCATTATATTGGCCGCGTGCTTGATCAAATATCCTCCTTGGTACAGGAACAAATTGCGAGACCCTTGAAGGCAACTTAAACTTTTCTTCGATAACTTTTGAAATATAACGTAGCAGTTCCTGGTTGATCTTGCCGAAAGGTATCACCTCGATATAGCTATCCTTGACTTTGCTATCATCCTTCAATTCGGTGGCCTCCTAGTTCCTTAAATACAGCGCCATGATTTTTAGCTAATAAACATTCTTGCTACTGATAAATAACATGTGTAGAGACTTTTAATGAATACAACTATGATGCCGCACTACGATAGCGGCTTAATATTTCAATAACTTCAGAGTCTGTCACCTGGTCGAAAACCTCATAGAATTGACCAACGGCGAAAAACAACTCATGAACCTCAAGGCAAATGAGCTCGTCGACTTCCTGTGCAAGCCGAGCGCAAGTGTCGGATGGTGCAACTGGAACAGCTAAAACAATTTTTTTAGGGTTCTGGCGCTTAATAGCATGTATCGCAGCGAGCGCGGTATATCCTGTTGCCAAGCCGTCATCGATAACAATTGCAATCCTGCCTTGCAGCGGAATTGGAGCACGGTCGCCAAGGTACAGCTTCCGTCTCCTTGAGATCTCTTCCAGTTGTCTGCTGATCTCTGATTCGATATATTCTCTCGGGATTCCCAGTTCTCTTACCAGGGGTTCATTTATAATCGACTCACCCATAGCAACCGCTCCAATTGCCAGCTCAGGATTGCCAGGTGCACCTATCTTTCTGGGTATGACGATATCTAGCTGCAAGCCAAGAGCTTTTGCAACCTCATCGGCCACGACAACACCGCCTCTTGGAATAGCAAGCACCACGGCATCTGAACCCCGGTATTTACCCTCGAGTCTTCGTGCTAACTGAC
>JAIMBH010000048.1 GCA_023511485.1 Bacillota bacterium
GTATACGAGTTTCTCAAAACCAACCTTGGCGATTTCGACGCTTTTGCCAGGCAGATAGCTCAAGCTGTCGAGTAATTCATGGTCTCAGGTACCGGTTACTTCGTAGAAGGGCTTTGGCCCAAAGGGCCTCGGCTTACAATTTTCAGTATCCATACCGAGGGAAACACCTGCGCCCATTTGCAAACACGGAAAACTTGAAGTCCCTTAAGTGCCGATGGTACTGCTCTGGTAACGGGGTGGGAGAGTAGGACGCCGCCGATACTATAAGGCCTCCAGGCTAAAAGCCCGGAGGCCTTTCCTTGTGCGCCCGGCAGGGCGCACGTACTTGAGGATAAAAGTTCCTTGCAGGCCCGACAGGGGGAGCTGTTAGCTGGACGGCAAGGGTGTCCATCGCGAGGTAGAATCAACAGGCAAGCCGTAGGCAAAACGCTGGCCCGACGAACAGAAATCGCGTATGAGGCGGCTATGCTGGATAAGAAGGCAAATGTATTTGAAGTCCAATACCTGTACGGAAAGCATAGACGTAGATGCGGCGGGCATAAGCGGGAAGGTACGTGCGCATTACCCGGGGAGGTCTGCTTAACCTGCCACGTGCTACCGTCATCGCAAGGTGTCGGGATGGGTAAGCAGAAGTCAGCAGAGGGCATAGTAGGCCTTTTCGACCAGGCCGAAGGCCCGAACATGAACTTTTGAAGTGTCACCTGTTAAGTTTCGCGAAGTGAAGGAGGCACAGCAAAGATGGTTGAGATACCAGATACCAACTTAAGGGGGAGCGGACGGAATCCGCAAGGACTTAAAGCTGGTATGCCAAACACCGCGGCAACAAACGAGAGAGCACACTTCAAAGGCGACGAAGTAATGGAAGCAGTGGTCGAACGCGAGAATATGAAAGCGGCTTTAAAGAGAGTGGTGTCAAACAAAGGAGCACCCGGCGTTGATGGAATGAGAGTCGAAGAGCTCACCCCGCACCTGAAAGAAAACTGGGAGATAATCAAAGAGAAGCTATTAGCTGACAACTACATACCAGCCCCCGTGCTTCTGGTCGAAATACCGAAAGCCGGAGGCAGGGGCACACGAACACTCGGCATTCCCACTGTCATGGACCACCTCATACAACAAGCCCTCCTACAAGTCTTAACCCCGGTCTTTGACCCCACGTTTTCTCCAGGAAGCTATGGATTTCGTCCGGGAAGAAGCGCACACCAAGCGGTAGAGGCAGCACGTTTCTATGTCGCAGATGGCAAGCGATGGGTGGTAGATATCGATATCGAGAACTTCTTCGATAAGGTCAACCACGACATACTCATGGCTAAGGTAGCGCGCAACGTTACCGACAAGCGAGTCCTCAGGCTCATCCGCAGGTATCTCACGGCCGGAATGATGGCCGGGGGAATCACCTCACCCCGGGTAGAAGGAGCGCCGCAAGGGGGTCCGCTCTCACCGTTGCTCTCAAATATCCTACTCGATGAACTGGACAAAGAGCTAGAGAAAAGAGGACATGCATTTGTGCGCTACGCTGACGACTGCAATGTCTATGTAGGCTCAGAAGCAGCAGCCGAGCGGGTGATGGCATCAATCACAGGGTTTCTAAAGAAGCGGCTCAAACTCAAAGTCAACATCTCAAAAAGCGCCACCTCTCGCCCCTGGAAAAGAAAGTTCCTCGGCTACTCAATGACGTGGCACAAAATTCCCCGCCTTAAAGTAGCGCCCGAGGCAGTTGCGAGCCTGAAGTCAAAGATAAAAACTATCATCCGCAGAGGAAGGGAGTGCAGCCTGGGACGGACTATCGATAACCTTACGCCCCTTCTCCGCGGCTGGGCCAACTACTTTAAGCTGGCTGAAGTCAAAGGTATCTTCGAGGAACTCGACAAGTGGATACGCCGTAAACTACGCTGCATTCTCTAGCGACAATGGAAGCGCGCGCATACTCGGGTTAAGAGGCTCCTAAGCCGCGGCCTATCGGAGAAGCGAGCATGGCACTCTGCCACTAATGGCCGTGGACCCTGGTGGAACTCTGGGGCATCGCACATGAACCAGGCTTTTCCTAAGTCCTACTTTGACTCATGTGGTCTCGTGTCACTGCTTGACCGACTTTGTCGGCTTTAATGTATTTCATGAACCGCCGTGGTACGGAACCGTATGCCCGGTGGTGTGGGAGGACGGGGGATGTGAGTCCCCCTCCTACCCGATTGCCAGAAAAGATAAGACACCTAGCCAGGAGAACTTTCCTGTTTTACAGGTAAGGCGAACATGGAGAACTTTTTCTATCTCATAGATAACCTCTTTACTCCATTAAATTCATATTGCGAGCTACCGATGCACCTAAACTATACAACAATCGTTAAATAAAAAAGCCATATTACTGTTGACATCTCTCTTTTTTTTGCTAGCTTTGTAAGCAGCAGCTAGCAAACCGGAGATACCATATGTTATCCCAACACGCGTCATTCTGGTGTTGATGGTCTAGGATAGTCGCTAAACCATAACAGTCTTCCTGAGCTGGTGGTTTAAAAACGTAGTGAAAGGAGGTGCTTGTGGTATATTTTACCACTCATGTTTCGTAAGCTCGAATCTTTAAAGGCTGACAGGGGGGATTAAAGTGGATTTTAAAAAGATCAAGGTTTTTGCTGTACTTTTGATTGTTTTGGGTGCGTTATTCTTAGGTTCGCCGGCTTTTGCCTACACTGCAGCAGCCGATGGCTCTTGGTGGTTTACCGTATGGTACCCATCGAGTGGCGTCCTTGTGCCTTTCTCATGCTATTATAGCTCCCACTTGCGAGAAACCTATGATGTATACGCTACAAGTTGGTGGAAAATTTATAATCATCAACTTGGAGGGGTTTATTATGTAGCAAATGGCTACACATATCCATTTCCTCAAACAGTAGCCGGTAACATTGTTTTTTACAATAATGGCTCCCAGTATACAAGCCTTGGGCTAACTCCTGACTCCAGCTCAATATATCCATCTGGCTATTTACCCTGGGGTGGACATAACTGGGCGAACGTGTATATACCCAGGGGTGGTACAGACTACGTGGCAGGCAATAGTACTTGGTCATCTTATGGCAGTACTTTACCTTCAACCGTGTCTAGAACAATAAAATATTATTACTAAAATAAAGTAAATTAGCCGATTGGAGGGTCAGATGAAAAAGAGAAATCTTATTATAGGCATAGCCGGCATACTATTTATAATAATGGTAAGTGCGGCCGCATTTACGCAAACACAATTTCTAAAGATAGGTCAGGATATCAAATCAATTAAGGCCGATGAAAAAGCTAAGAAAGTTGTTGCGAAAGTTAACGGCGAGGCGATTGATTGGCAGACATTTAAAGTCGAACAATATGTGAGAAACCAGGGGTCAAATGAGCCTGCAACCCCAAAACCTTCAGGTGAGGCTGTAATTAAAGAAGTGGCCAAAAAGAAGCTGCTAGCCAAGGAAGCAAAGCGTCGCGGAATTGTAGTGTCCGATTCCGAAGTTAAGACCATGATGCTAAACATAAAAAAGGCGATAGCTGGTATGCCTTCTGAGGAGCAGCAACGTTTTAAAGATTACTTAGTGGGTTTAGGTATGTCTGAGACTGAATTCTGGTCAAATCCAGAAGTTATCAATGCATATAAAGAAGCTTTATATATCGGCAAGCTAAGAGGCGAGTTTCTTAAAGGCGCTAAGACGCAAGAGGAAGTTGAAAAAGCCGAGTCAGAATACAATAAACTAGGGGATAGTTTACTTGAGGCTGCCAAAATTGAAATTACCAACCCTGAAACAATCAAATAGACACCGGTGGGTGCCGGTGGGTGACACCGGTGGGGCTAGCGGGGCAGTTTTTCTTTGGTCTCTTCGGCTTTTTCGGTTAGCCCGGCTTTTTTGTAAGCAACTGCAAGGCCTCTTAGTGCCTCGAACCTTGGAATCGGGGCGGTGCTAGACAGGATGATTCAGCAGGCCATTACACAGGTGCTTACCCCCATTTTTGACCCGGGGTTTTTAAGAACACAGTTACGGGTTCAGACCGGGACGAAGAGCCGGGCAGGCAGTAACCAAAGCCAAAGAGTACATCCAAGGCGGCTGCAAATGGGTGGTAGACATCGATCTTGCCAAATACTTCGACACCGTAAACCACGACAAACTAATGAGTTTGGTCTCAAGGAAAGTAACGGACAAGCGAGTGCTCAAGCTAATCCGGGCTTATCTACAGTCAGGCGTGATGATAAATGGCGTGGTGGTAGAAACAGAAGAAGGCTGCCCGCAAGGAGGCCCTCTAAGTCCACTATTAGGCAATATAATGCTAGATGAACTGGATAAGGAACTTGAGAGGCGAGGGCACAAATTCTGCCGCTATGCTGATGATAGCAATATCTATGTCAGAAGCCGGCGTGCCGGAGAGAGGGTTATGCAAAGCATAACCGAATATCTCGAAGGAGAACTCAAGCTTAAAGTCAACAAGGAGAAAAGTGCCGTGGACAGGCCATGGAAACGAAAGTTTCTGGGATTCTCCTTCTATCACAAGAAGGATGGAGTTGGGATACGAGTACACGCAAAGACAGTGAAAAGTTCAAGGATAAGGTAAGGCAAATCCTGTCCAGAAGCAATGGACGGAGCACGGAACAAAAGATAGAAGCCCTAAACCGCTCCCTTATCGGCTGGGTGAACTACTTTGCTCTCGCTGATATGAAAGGCATGACCCAAAACCTGGACGAATGGATAAGGCGAAGACTGCGGATGTGTATCTCACAAACAGTGGCGTAAAGTCAGAACTAGGCATGACAACCTGGTTAAACTGGGGCTTAAGAACAGAAATGCATGGAAATTTGCCAACACGAGAAAAGGCTACTGGAGAGTTTCCAATAGCCCTATCTTAAGCCAAACCCTAACCAACGAATATCTATCTAAACTGGGACTTGTAAGTCTAGTAAAGAAATACTCGGTAGCACGTTAATCTTGACGAACCGCCGTATGCCAGACCGGCTTGTACGGTGGTGTGGGAGGGTCGGCGGCTACAAGCCGCCCCCTATCCCGATTACTAAACTTATGGGAGAAGATATGAAAAGAAATTTTGGTATAGCTCTCTTAGTGTTTTTGATATTACTAAGCGGTTGCTCGCAAGCTAATCATGAAAAAGCCAATAAAACCAACACATCTATCAACCATTTGAGCCAGCTTGAGCTTAATATGTCTAGCATAATAAAGGTTACGATCCCTTTTACTCAATACACTAAACCCGCGTTAATCGATAACAGTCTGTATATACCGGTTAATGATAACTCAGAAAGTATTAATAAGATTGTTAGATATGATCTTAACAATCAGGACATTTCCACTATATACGAATCGAAATTTAGGGAACCTACAATCAATAATCTGTTATGTAACAGAAGATGGATGGTGTGGGTGGATTCAGAGGTAACAGGTGGAAGAAGTACAATCCATGTGTTGGATTTAAAAACGAACGAACAAAAAGTTGTATATGAGGTAAAAGATTCTGAGCCTTTAACAGTTATTGCCCCAACCCTATATGAGGACTACATAGCGTGGATAAGGATCAATAGTAAGGGTGTGCCAGAGGTTACGCTTCGTAATCTGCAGACAGATAAAACGGGTCAAGTCTCAATCTGTCTGTAAATAGCAGTCCCGACTACGCCACGGTTGCTCAAGACTTTAACCTCCTTTTGCTTCTCATTTTCTCGTTGCTCAATATAGCGATTCTCAAAGCTTTGCGTTCATGTTCGGTAAAGCGAACTCTTTGCCATCTCTCGGATGCTCTCCAGAGAGTACCAAAAACAAGCTTTAAGCATTGCTGCTCACCACGAAAACGAGGAATAATCTTAGAGCGGCGGCGCTCTTCAACAAAGCTTCGCTCGCACAGATTCGTCGTTCGAATGTTTTTACGGTGTGCGGCCGGCAGCTTTAGGTGGGCAAGGCTTGCCTCAAGGTCTTCAACAAGACATTTCACAAACGATGGATAGTCTCGCTTGAAGAGTTCGATGACTTGGTTGGCAACGATTTTGCCCATCCCGTAATCAGCCGCATCTCTGATTGCTTCAAGGTACGGCTTTACGAGCCCCTTGGCATCATCGGGCAGCTTCTCAAGCAGGTTCTTCATCTTATGAACCCAGCAGCGGATCCTCTCAGCCTGCGGCCATATCACCTCGATGGCCTTGATAAGCCCCGGGGCGCCGTCGCTCGTGACGGTTAATGGAACTTTTAGGCCCCGTTTAACCAGGCTTCTGAAGTGCTCAAGCCAGGCATCGTAGCTCTCTTTGCTACCGGTCGTCATGTGAATGAGTACCTTGGCGCCATCGGCACATATGCCCCAAGTCACTAGAACCCCCTCTTTTGCGCCCGCTTGTTTTCGCAAGGACTCGTAGACGGCATCCGCAAAGAGATAGACAACCTCAAAGCCTGAGAGATCGCGCTCACAGAACGCCTCGTACTCTTCCCAGAGTACTTCAGTGATGCGGCTGACACTTGAGCGGGAGAGCAGTGAACTCTCGCCATCGGTAAGATCGGTGAGCGCATCCTCGATGTCTCGGGTGGAGAGCCCCCGCACGTACATCTCAACGACCAAGTTCTCAAGCACTTCGGTGCGCTTTTTCAAGTGAGCCCACAGCACAGAGGAGTAGGGCTCATCGGCGCCTCGCACCTGCGGCACGTCTACCATGAGGCGCCCCTCGGCGCTATCAAGATGGCGCGTCTTGTAACCGTTTCGGTATCCATGCATAGTCTCATCTCTTCGCTCGTAGTAGCCTCTACCCAGGAACTCCTCGGCTTCTTTTTCAAGAAGCTCCTGGATAATCTTTTTAGCGCCGATCCTTATCAGCTCCCCGGTTAAATCAGTGGTCTGCGTATCTGCCCTTAGTGCTTCTGCAATCTTGGTTAGTTCTGTGCTTGGTGGTATTCTTTTCATAGGTCTGAACTCCTTTCGGACGATGGTTTTTTGGTATACCACCGATGGTAGTTCAGACCGCTATCTTTTTACAGACATTTTATGACGGGACCGGTTGCCGTTATTAATTCTAAGCAAGAGCTAGAGCTTCTCGAGACTAGCGATAAGGGTACTGCAAAAATAAATTTAGCAAAATCGCTGCATCCATATGTCGACTCCATCGATTTTACGAACGATGGGACATTAATTACAGGCTATTCAGATCATACACACAATTTAAGCATACTGTTTCTTATTCCAGCTAAATAGCCTACAACTGAGGCTATAGCCAGCATTTAACTCTAGCTACATTATCAATATCTTTGCCATCTACAAAGTATTAAAGGTTAATTCAAATTTCTTTTAGACAAAAGGAGCGCAAGGTGCGAAAGAAGATAATAGCCATTCTCTTAGTTGCTTGTATTTTTATATTGACTGTCTCGGCAGTAACTTACGGTAGCAACCACTACGAGAGAAAGATCATAGTATTTAATGACAACATAAAGCCAGATGTGCAAAATGTTTTAGTAGCCAAATATGGATACCGCTTAAAGTATCTGCACTTAATAAATGCTACGGTTGCATTATTGCCATCAGAAGCCCAGGAAGCCTTGGCTAAGACTTCTGGTGTTATTGGGGTTGAAGACGATGCAAAGGTCTATACATCATCTTTACCAACTATAGCTAAGACAAAATCAACCCAAATCCTACCCTGGGGCATAAACAGGATTAATGCAGATCTTGCATGGAGGGTGTCGATAGGTTCCGGAGTTAGAGTTGCAGTTATCGACACCGGCATCGATCTTACTCATCCCGACTTAATGGCAAATGTAAAAGGTGGCTTTAACGCAATTAACCGTAAGGAAAGTATAAATGATGATAATGGGCACGGAACCCATGTTGCTGGTGTTATAGCTGCAGTAGATAATGATATTGGTGTTATTGGGGTAGCACCAGAAGCGAATCTTTATGCAGTAAAAGTGTTAGATAAAACTGGAACAGGCAGAATCTCTGATGCAATTGAGGGTATCCAGTGGTCGGTAGACAACCACATGCAGGTTGTAAATATGAGCTTTGGAACAACTTCCTACAGTAGAGCTTTAGACAAAGCCATAAAGGAGGCATAAGACCCTGGCCTAGTAATGGTTGCAGAAGTTGGAAACAATGGTCCAGGCTTGGGTACAGTAAATTATCCAGCTAAGTTTAGTGAGGTAGTTGCAGTTGCCGCTACTGACGAGAACAACGCCATTGCACCCTTTAGCAGCCGGGGTCCAGAGGTTGATATAGCTGCCCCAGGGACAAATATTTACTCAACTTCTAATAACGGTGATTATGCAACTTTAAGTGGCACAAGTATGGCAGTACCACACGTTACCGGTGCTATAGCTTTGAAATTACAGCTTAACCCAGAACTTTCTCCTCTGCAGATTATGGATGAGCTAAAGAAAACAGCAAACTATCTGCCAAATGCAACGCCGGAAGAGCAGGGTGCTGGTTTGGTGGACGCATTTAAATATTGTAATTGTAAATAGGACCGCTAGGATTTAAGGGGAGTATTAGTTATGTCTTCAATAGGAAGTAAGTTTCAAGATCGTGGGACGGTCCCATAAATTCAACCCGTTGCCAAACACTAGCTAGTTCCCCCTGAAAAACTCAGGGGTATTAAGGCAGAATTTTGGGCTAAAATTAAAGGAATTCCCTGCTTG
>JAIMBH010000049.1 GCA_023511485.1 Bacillota bacterium
AAAAAATAAAAAACTAATTTTTTTTTTATTTTTTTCTGAAACGTCCCCTCTACGACTCTACGAGCGTTAAAAAGAGAATGATTACCACGCATCCGCCTCGGCCAGATACGCATTAAATAAGCTCTTAAAAAGCTTGCTGTGATTAGATACCTTCATATGGAGTAATTCATGCACTATAACTTCCCGCCTAAACCTTGCGGGCTGGCGTAATAAATCAGTGTCAAACGTTAACCTGCCATTGCTTGAGCAGCTTGCCCATTTGCGTTTCATGGATCGTATATGTATTTCTTTGGGCTCGACACCAATGCGTTCTGCCCAGAACATAACCTCTGATTTAAAGATGCTTGCTGGCACCAATTCTTCTAACGGCTGCGGTAGATCGCGCATAACTTTATCCATTACTACCTCTCTTGATGATTCGCATGATATGATCAACTGCTTCTTTTATTTTCTTGACTCCGATCTTTTCGAGCTGCTGATAAAACGTCCGGCGCACTTTTCTTGCTTGCTCGTCGTTGGTGCGCCAGTAAGGATATTTAGCAAGTGTAGCTTCAATCTCAGCTGTCGCCTTTTCAGCCCTCTCCTTCTCTACCCCAGATTGCTTGAGCAGCCAATATACCGTAAACGCCTCTACAGAGATATTCATTTCTGCTTGCTGGCGGGCGGCTTCTAGCATTTTTTGGGCTTCCTCTTCAAGCTTCTTTAGTGTCTCAATTACATCCGCTTGATGCTCGATAAACGCATTGGCTATTTGCTCAGCCCTCTCACCGATCGATATAAGGTAGGGTTTGAATTCGCCCTCCTCTTCAACCTTCTTTTGGATGCTTTTAAGGAGGTTAAATACCTTAACGTTATCAGGCTGGTCGCTCTGGGCTATTATGTGAAGCGTCTCGGGGGTAATCTCATACACTTTGACGCTCTCATGGATCATGCCTGCCTGCGTGTGTTCTTGAACAAGATATGCGGTCTTTCTGGCCAGTTCTCTATCGATAGGCTCGCCGCCATCGAATGCGGCCCGCACCGCCGAGTACATGTCGGCAAGCATCTCGTAATCGCTCATAAACTCGCGCAGGAAGGCGTCGGGCGAGATTATTTCATAGAGGGTTTCGATTTCTTTGAAGAAGCGATAGAAACCGTGCCGCTCCTCTTCGTCCATAAATGCATTGATAGCCGCTTCGACCGCCTTGTCAGCGGGTTTACCAGTAGCTATCGGCAAATAATCTTTGCGAGCGGTCTTAATGAGACCTTTAAAGCGATCTTTTAACAGGTCGAGGCCTTCAACTGCCGCCTTTACATCTCTTGAGTCAAAAGCGAGGGCCTTTTCCAGGTTATCGAAGATACCAACAAAATCGACGATAAACCCGCCTGGTTTGCGCTTGCCGTTTTTGTCCTCATAGGGACGATTGACGCGCGCGATCGCTTGCAAAAGCACATGGTCGCGCATTGGTTTATCAAGATACATGCAGTAGAGTACTGGCGCATCATAGCCAGTTAAAAGCTTCTCGGTTACAATCAGTATCTTGGGAAGCTTCTCAGAATCGATAAAGTCCTTTCGGATGCGCTTCTCCTCGTCCTCGGAGAGATGGTACTTTGCGATCTCTTCCGGGTCGTTTTGCGACGCGCTTATAATCACCCTTGAGTACTCGGGCGGCAAATAATCATCGAGCGCCGCTTTTAATAGTGTGCACGCCTCCCTGTCCACCCCGACAAGAAACGCTTTGTAGCCCATCGGCTCGACATTCTCTGTATAGTGCTTTGCCACATACTGGGCGATGCGCCGCACGCGTTCGCGGTTTTTGAGCATGTTGCGAAGGGTAACCGCCCGCTCGAGCACCCGGTTTAAATCCTCAACGTCGCTTACGCCCTGAACTTCGCTTAAATTGAGAAACTCTGTTTCAAGCGTCTCTTTATCGACCTGTAGCTCGTTGGGAGCAAGCGAATAGTAAAGCGGCACGGTCGTGCCGTCGCTAATCGACTCCGAGATGGAGTACTTATCGAGATAGCCAGTTGGGTCGTCCTTGCCGAATACCTTAAACGTGCCCTTGCCGTGCGATGTTTTATCAATCGGCGTACCGGTAAAACCGAGATAAGTCGCGTTGGGCAGCGCTCCCATAAGGTAGTTGCCGAGTTCGCCACCGGTCGTGCGGTGGGCCTCATCAACCAGCACAAATATATTCGAGCGGGTGTTTATATTTGCCGGGATGTCGTCAAATTTATGAATCATCGAGACAATGAGCCCACGTGTGTCGTCTTTAAGCAGCTCTCGAAGGCCTCGCTTGCTCTCTGCAACTGAAACGTTGCCGATCTGCGTGTAGTAGCCCGGTTTGCTGTACGGGCGAACAGATTGCCCAAGAAGTGTAGCCGCGAGGTTGCCGAAGAGCTGCGACTCAAGCTCGTTGCGATCGACCAGCATTAAAACAGTCGGGTTCTCAAACACCGGCTCCTCGATGAGACGCTTTGCAATAGTTATCATCGTGTACGTCTTGCCCGAGCCCTGCGTGTGCCAGACTAACCCGCGATGCTTTTCTCTATCCTGCGCCCTGCCCAGGGCCCTCTCAACCGCTCTCATCTGGTGAGGCCGCAGGATAACCTTGGCAAGCTCATCGTCTTTTCTCGTAAAGATAATATAGTCGCGAATCACGCGGAGCATCCTCTCGCGGGCGATAAAATGCTTTACCAATGACTCAAAATCTTGGCCCGCTGATTCTTCCTTCCAGTTAAAAAGGTTTTTGTTCGACGTGTTCCAGGTCGCGCCGTAATAGAACTGGACAAGATGGGTCAAAGCAAAAACCTGTGTGATGGAAAGAAGCTCGGGGGCTTCTCGGTGATAGCGCCGTATCTGATCCAGCGCCTCGTTAATGCCCTCTAGCTTGGTTGCCGCCTTGGTTTCGATTAAAAGGATTGGGATGCCGTTGATCAGAAAGGCGACATCGGCCCGGATGGCGTTGACGCCGTTTGAGAAGCGAAACTCATCGGTTACATGAAAAGTATTGCGATGGACGTTGTCAAAGTCGAGCAGGTTGATATTGCGCTCTCGCCTTTCGGTCTCTACAAAAACCGTTTTTAGGCCACGCAAATACTCCCACGCCTGCAGATTGCCCTCGATGCTTGAAGGCACGCGGATAATGCGGTTTGCGACCTCCTCGGCCTTTAGACGATCGACAACCGCAGGGTTTAAGGCCTGGACTCTGTCAATAAAAACATCCCAGAGGATGGGCTTCATTCCATCGTGCCGCAAACGAGTTGATTCATTCGGGGGCAGGTACTGCCACCCAACCTCTGTAGCGTATTTAATAAGCCTGTCTTGGACTGCTCTTCGCTCGCTACTTAGGTAGCTCATTATTCAGCCTCCAAAATAGCCTTTAGCATGGGTACCAATGGGGGAAGATCGTGCTCAATCGTATGCCACAGAATTGGGGCGCTGACTCCGAAATATTCATGCACAAGGATATTGCGGATACCTCTCATTTCATCCCACGGCATTTCAGGATATTGCTCCCGGACATTTGAAGGAATATGATTTGCCGCTTCACCGATAATCAAGATATTTCTAACAACAGCATCAAAGGCCATCTCATCTGAGACAAACTCTTCAAAATTCATGCCTTTGGTATAGCGCTGAATTTTTTCTATACATTCAAGAATATCTTCAATACGCAAACGCCAGTCCCTATGCGGCACTAATAGCCTCCTTGAGGATTTTTTCGCGGAGCCTTTCTTTCAATGCATCGGGGGTAACTAAATCAACTTCGCGCTGCAGAAGTTTTTCCAAGAAGGTTTTTAAGCGCACAAACTCAAAAAGCCCTACCGGCCTTGCAAATTCAACCAGTATGTCGATATCGCTTTCAGGCCCGGCCTCATCTCTGGCTATAGAGCCAAAGATTGCAAGTGATTTTACACCGAACTCATCTAGTTCTTTCCTATGCGAAGACAGTATGCGAAGAGCCTCATCTCGCCTCATGTTTCACCTCTACTACGTCTTTAACCCTGATTTTACCCGTCATCAAGTAATGCAGCAATGTCTTAAACTGAACCTCAAGCGCCCGTTTACGATTCTCCTCAGCCTCGATCTTTTTGTCTACAGCTTGGAGGATGCGGGCGATTTCTTGTTGTTCGGGGAGGGGCGGTAGTGGGACGCTTAGTGACTTCACAATGGTAGAATTCAACCCTTTCATAACAACACCGTGGCCTCGTGACTCAACCTGTTCCTTAACTTTTGAGCTTTGAAAAGATATAGCAAGGAACTGTGGAATTACTTTTGTCTTATCGGCCGTTATCCTGATCAAGTGAGAATCAATTATGCCCTTTGCAGCGTCGCCTGGAAAGACAATAGAATGGCCGACTGTACCCATCATTGTAAGCAAAATATCTTCTGGTTTTACCTCAAAGCCTTTGAGGGACTTATACTTATCGAAATTAATAAATCTATCACCTAGCGAGAAGTTATTCCTTATTACGTTCTGTTGTCCATAAACTTTTATGCCTTCTGTTGTAAGCTCTGATTTCTTTAACTGGCTTCCAAAGGGGCCCATTCTAATGGTGCCTTTCCCCTTAGCTGCAATTTCTTGAACATATACAATAGGCCAATGTATCGGCACTAAACCGATCTCGGTTTCTTTGAGGGGTACTTGGTCGGCCTGGTTGAAAGGGACGGGGCCATACGTAAAAAGATGGCGCATTAATGACTTTTTCAGCTCCCGAGCAGCATCAACAACCTTCCCCGTCTCCTCAATCCCTTGTTGAACCGCATCTAATGTATGGGCAATCCCATACTGGTCCTGTCTGGGCGGCAAAGGAACAAGTGAGTTTACAAAGGTTTTTCTAGTGACATGCTTCATTGTGCTTCCGCGAGCAGACTCAGCAATGCGAGTAATCTCTTTCTTTATCATCCAATAGAAGTAATCCCGATCTATTACTTTTTCATCTATAATGGCCTTAAAGATATGTTGGTTAAGCCATGCATCTTGCCCTTGCCACTTAAAAGCTCCAAGCGATGCGGACCAAGATATCAGTATGTCACCAGGATGAACCTTATATCGCTCATTTATTGTGCCAGCAAAATAGTTGTACGGTTTACTAGGATCATTCAGGTTCTGGATGCGAATAATAGGTAATCCTTTAGCGCCCCATTCAGTTGATTTAAAAGCGTAACCATTGATATAATCAGCGACCTCAGATAACCTCACCACATCCCAATCCACAGGCAGTGGTCCCAGCTCGGTCATCTTAAAACCTGGCTCAAGGTCGGCATCCTTATCATGTTTTCTTTCTGCCTGTTCGTTTGGGTCAATCATGGCTTAACACTCCAAACCCGAGTTTAGCCAAAACATCGTTAAGCTCGCGGTTGGCCTCGGCACGCTCCTCCTCGGCCTCCTGAAGAAGCACAAACGCCTCTTCGGGCGGCAAGACTTCTTCCTTGCCGTTTATCGCGACATAGCGGCTGGGCGAGAGATTATAATCATTGCGCACGGTTTCTTCTTTTGCGATGATCGCCGATATGCCCTCCTCAGCCTTCCAGTCCAGATAAAGCTGGCTGATATGCTCAATGTGCTCGTCTTCAAGGTAATTCTTCGGCCTTCCCTTTAAGAACAGCTTGCTTGCATTGATAAGCAAAATCTCGTTTGCATGCCGCTTTGCTTTGTTGATCACCATAATAATTCCAGGGGCGGTTGTGTTGTAGAAAAGGTTCTCCGGCAAAAGGATTACCGTCTCGATTAAGTCGTGCTCGACAAATTCTTTGCGGATGTCGCGCTCTTTGTTTGCGCCGAGATTGCCGCTTCCCCTCGACACAGCACCGGTGTCTAATACCACCGCCATCTTGCCATTGTCTTTAAGCGAAGTAAACATGTGCTGCACCCATCCCCAGTCAGCGCTTGAAGTCGGCGGAAACCCGAGCCCGAAGCGCCCGTAGGTGTCGTGCTCGTATGTAGTAAGCGGAAATTTCTGGTTCCACATGGGATTGGCTGTCACTTTATTAAACTTCTGAAGACTCCCGTCCGGCTCTTTAAACGCCGGGTGGTTCATGGTATCACCAATCGCAATATGGGCATCCATGTAATAGATGAAAGTGTTCATCCTGGCTATGGCGAACGTCGCCGGGTTTATCTCCTGCCCGTAGAAGCTTAATGGGCTTATATTCTCAGGGATAACCCTCCTGCCGTTCTCGCCCTTCACGCCGTACTTATCCTTAAACCTAAGGTGCGACTTTATGAGCAAACCGCCCGAGCCGCATGCCGGGTCATAAATCGAGTCGCCCGGGTCGGGGTCGAGAATATGAGCCATAAGAACCGCAACCTCACGCGGCGTATAAAACTCACCTGCGCTTTGCCCCTGGCCTTCAGCAAACTTGCGCAACAAATACTCATAAGCCCGCCCGAGGATATCCGGCTCGACATCTCGCGTCCCCAGCC
>JAIMBH010000050.1 GCA_023511485.1 Bacillota bacterium
GCAAGTTAATACAGTGTAACCCAGTGCTGTTTTCACAATCGCACACTTTCCTGATCAAACCATGCTAAACTTGCTGGCAGTAAGGCTGACCGGTGCCTGTCACCAAAGGCCTGACACCAAAGGCAAGAGCTTATTCCTCGCGTTTTACCAGAGCTTCGATATAGGCCTTCAGAAGGTTGATTTTATTCAATAGATCTGTGTCTATGTCTATTAGATCCGGTTTATTCTCGCTTATTGCCTCATACATGGACTCAGCTTTATTAACGTAAAGCAGCGCGTTTTCATAATCCTTCATACCTAGGTATGCAGTAGCCTGTAGAAAATAATTAAAGGGCTTTTCCGGGTCTTCTTTTTCCAGTTCTTTGCAGATCTCAAGTGCTTGCCAAATATCCCCTGATTGGAGATAAAAGTTGGCTTCGACTAGCCTTATCCCGCGCTTCTTTGCATCGTCTCCTTGCTCATTGGCATATTCTTTGGCCCGTTTTATCACATCGAGCGCCGCAGGCCAATCGTTACAATCGCTATAGCAAAGAGCAAGCTCCAAGCATATCATAATGTAACTAAGACCCCAATCCTCTTCTTTTGATTCCGCCAGCTCCTCTAATATAGCTATAGCCGCTTCGTTGTTCCCAATGTCTCGATAGCGTCGAGCGATAAGGAGGCGATAGTGTGGTCTGCAATCTGCGAGGTTGATCTGCGCCAGGTCATCTTCATCCATTAATTCAAGTGTGCGCTCAATAATCTGAGCATTGTAAGCCAGCAATTCGGTATCTTCTTCATCTTCAATCCTGGCCGCCTCATCCTTTGCCAAACAGCACTTCTTGTATTTCTTGCCGCTTCCGCAGGGGCAGGGATCATTTCTGCCGGCCTTTCTTCGGTTGACAAAATCAATCGGCACAATGCGACCACGCCCGGCTGAGTCTACTTCGCTTGGCGATTTAAACCCCAGTTCAGGGCGCGGCGTCTCGTTCCACATCGCCATAACAAAAGCTGCCAGCTCTTCAAAGTCTTTGCTAGACTCAGGCTCGTACTCCTCAACTAACTGCTTAATGATATCTACCGGGCTTTTAGCCAGCGCAAGGTGAGCGGCAAAATCGATAAGGTCATCTTCATCCTCAAGGTCCCAGGTCGGATTTAGCATCTCCTCAAGATGCCGGATTATCCTTGAGCTTAGTGACTCAAAGTCATCGTTCGGATAAAGTTTTTCGTACTCTTCCTTTAGGAAGATATAATTTCGCTCCTTAACCACAAGCCGAGAATCTTGAAGCAGGGCATCAGCAATGCCGTCTGGTGCGACCGGACTGCTATATGCACCTGCTGCGGTAACACTTAAGAGTATATTTTTTGCCCAGTAGCCCTCCTCAGCCCCATGCGTGCGGATGGCCCTACCGTTCGAGACACAATCAAACGCCGTATCGCATACAATCCGGTTGGCTTCTTGGATTTTATCATTCTTCCGGCTCTGAGGCGGGCGATGTTCGATCTCAAAAAGGCCGCGCTCAAAATCAATACAGGTTATGATAAATTCGTCGCCCGGTTTAAAACCTGTATCCAGATACCAATCTTCAAGCCCACACAGCCGCTTTCTTATCATCGCCTCATCCCAGGCAGGCTCCAGTTCGTAAGTCTTCTGCAACTGTGGGTCGTTTATTATAACGGCCCTCTCCTCCCTCAATGCGCCTGAGAACAGCAGGTCGATTTCTGGAATATCATATGTACTAAGACCCTCTATCAGGTCGTCTTGATTGGGCTTAATACGAAAACGACGTCCGTCCAGAAGCCAACGTGTCAGGCCAAATACATTTCTTTCAATCTGCGCAATCTTGCTCTTAAGCTGGATAGCTTCCTTGATGTTGCTTTTGTAATTGTACTTATCATGCTTAGGGTTGACTTTTTTGAAGGCATCGACGATGGCATCAAGCGTCATGAAATCGCCTTGAGTGTCGAGGATGTTATAAACAATTTCGTATATTGTCGGGCCTTTTTTCGCCAAATAACTCTACTTCCTAAGTTTAGCACTTAACTAATCTCATGAATGTGCAAAACTCTTAAGCTTTGAGAATCGTTTTTTTTCTTTACTTATGTTAAAACAATGCGAGACTCATTGCAAAATCCAGCTAACGATCTATAGCTTTGGCTTCAAACGTGACTCTACTTACATCATTGGTGTGCAAAGCTTGAGCTGCCCTTCCTATAAAGTCGAGCCGTTTGTCAAAATATTTCTCGGCTGGCAGCTAAGATCCAAACATTACAGCAATATCGACATCGCTAAGAGCCCAACTTTGTTCGTTGCGTAAGAACCGAATAAATAAATGGCCACAACATTCTCATCGGCAGTCAATCTATCTACTAAATCTCCAAAAAAGCACCGGGGTCACGCTCAATGCGGTTAAATTTAATTGTTTAACATGCCTCAATTAAAAAAAGATGCAATATGCAAGTATCGCTTTATGGGCAATCTTGCAATCAATCTTGCATCTTATTATAACATTAAGGAATATCGGAAATAGGTAAGCCATTGAAAAGTTTGTTAACAAACTCGGTTCCAGTAAAAACTTGTGTTGGATAGAAGACGAGAAAGTTCTTCACATTTAGCCCGCCTATAAACAGGTAAGGCCTCCACGGTTTCCCATGGAGGCCTTATAGAATCGGCGGCGTCCTACTCTCCCACCCCGTCTCCAGAGCAGTACCATCGGCGCTGAGGGACTTAACTTCCGTGTTCGGAATGGGAACGGGTGTTTCCCCCTCGCTATGGCCACCGAAAATGTAAACTTTTTAAATTCAAAACTCATGGTTCTTGGCTTTCGGTTCGCCTTACTTCTTCGGCGAACCTTAAAAGCCATGGATCCATGAACCTTGAAGGTTCTCGCCTGGTAAATCAGGCAACTACACCTTTGAACCTTCAAAACTACACAGCGTCCGTCTTGTGACGACCAAGTCCTCGACCAATTAGTACCGCTCGGCTACAAGCATTACTGCTCTTCCACCTGCGGCCTATCAACCAGGTAGTCTACCTGGGGTCTTAACTCTACGTGAGAGTGGGAGATCTCATCTTGGGGTTGGCTTCCCGCTTAGATGCTTTCAGCGGTTATCCAGTCCAGACATAGCTACCCAGCAGTGCTCTTGGCAGAACAACTGGTACACTAGAGGTCTGTTCATCCCGGTCCTCTCGTACTAGGGACGACTCCCCTCAAATCTCCTACGCCTGCAGCAGATAGGGACCGAACTGTCTCACGACGTTCTGAACCCAGCTCGCGTACCGCTTTAATCGGCGAACAGACGAACCCTTGGGACCTACTTCAGCCCCAGGATGCGATGAGCCGACATCGAGGTGCCAAACCCCGCCGTCGATGTGGACTCTTGGGCGGGATCAGCCTGTTATCCCCGGAGTACCTTTTATCCGTTGAGCGACGGCCCTTCCACTCGGAACCGCCGGATCACTAGGTCCTGCTTTCGCACCTGCTCGACATGTACGTCTCGCAGTCAAGCTCCCTTGTGCCCTTACACTCTACGACTGATTGCCAACCAGCCTGAGGGAACCTTCGAGCGCCTCCGTTACATTTTAGGCAATTATGTTCGCCTGGCTTTGGGGATTTTATAACGCATGGATTCAATAATCCATCTATCTACCAGAGCTAGAAATTTATCCAAGCTCTTGCCCGAAAGATAAATCTGATAACCCTCTTTTTGCTTGCGTTCCCATGCATCTAATCCAAACTTGTTCTCTAAAGCACCTATAAGTTTTTTAACATCGGGCCTAGTAAAACCCTGTGTGTTAAATATGATTCCCTTCGATTGGCCTGACTTAATTGATCCATCATCCATAAACCAATAGGCCACGCCCTGCTCTGTCAGTAGTTTTGTTACTATTGATGGCACAATCTTTTTGCCATCTTTGTAAAACTGCTGAGCATAAAATCGAAATGCTTCATGACTTAAGGTGCTAAAAACTATGTTGGTTGATTGATGCTCGCCGCTTTTTACCGTCCTTTCTCTTGGTGGTGTCAGAACCCAATCTTTGAATATCTCATATATATGCTGGCAATAGTCCTTATTCTTGATAGAATACTCGACTTTTAACCTATAGGTTCTGCCACTGTTCTGAGTTTCTAGATGGGCATCGCCTAACAATAACCCAACTAGAATATCTCGCTGGTTGCGACTAAGTTTTAGCTTATGTTTATAAGCCTCAATCTCATTAGAACGCATCTCATCCTCCCTGCCAGACGCCCCTTAGGGCTTCATATCGCTATGAAGTTCAGACTATATCATCTTGCTAACGGCATGATACTATACTAAGCCTATAGCAAGTCTGGCGTATAGTCGTTGAGGGGTCACTAGGACTTCCCTGCTGATTATCCGCACCAGAAGCATTTTCACCTACTAACTGTTTATAGTTAGCTAAAGGTAGCCCTGGATTCTACATCCCTTCACCCAACTTTATTTGGAGGCAAAAGTTAGGTTAGAGAACGGACCTCCCAGCATACAGCCAGATTTGCCCCTGACGTTACCGCCAGGGCGCCCCTAAATTGAGGCGACCGCCCCAGTCAAACTGCCCACCTGACACTGTCCGATAGCCGGGTAACGGCTTACCGTTAGAATCCCAGCACACCAAGGGTGGTATCCCAAGGTTGGCTCCACCAGGGCTTGCGCCCCAGCTTCACAGCCTCCCACCTATCCTGTACATGATGAACCAAAATCCAATGTCAAGCTGCAGTAAAGGTTCACGGGGTCTTTCCGTCTTGCTGCAGGTAACCGGCATCTTTACCGGTAATACAATTTCGCCGAGTCTCTGGTCGAGACAGCGCCCAGATCGTTACGCCTTTCGTGCGGGTCGGAACTTACCCGACAAGGAATTTCGCTACCTTAGGACCGTTATAGTTACGGCCG
>JAIMBH010000051.1 GCA_023511485.1 Bacillota bacterium
ACTGAAAAACTCCTGAGTTTTTCAGTTTTTCAGGAACGTCCCCGATGAACCTTACCCTATTATCTTAAACCATAACTGTTTCGGTTGATTCCTGTAAACTCAAAACTCCGTCTGCCATAGTTGCCCGCTTTGTAGCGTAATCAGCAACATAAGGTGCATGAGTTACAATAATTACGGTTTGTCCCTGCTCCATGGTTAATTCTTTAAGCATCTCAATTATGCTAACGCCTGTTTTGGTATCAAGGTCGCCTGTCGGCTCAACAGCTAAAATTATGCCTGGATTGTTAGCCAAAGCGCGCGCTATAGCTACCCTTTGCTGCTCGCCTCCAGAAAGTTTCCCCGGTAGATGATGCCAGCGGTCTTCCATCCCAACCATGCGCAATAGCTGCATAGCACGCTCACGCCTTTCAGGCGCTTTCACTTGTGCCGGAACCATTGCCGCTTCTATATTCTCTCTGGCGTTTAAGGTTTGAATGAGATTAAATGATTGAAAGACAAAGCCGATCTTATTAAGCCTGAGTGCTGCTAACTTGTTTTCGCCCATGCGCGCTATATCAACCCCATTAATACGTACACTTCCAGATGTTGGCCGATCCAAACCTCCAAGCAGGTAAAGAAGAGTGGTTTTGCCGCTTCCACTTATTCCCTCGATAACAAAAAACTCGCCTGCCTTAACCTTAAAGTTGGCTTCTTTAACCGCTTCAACCTCCCTTGAGCCCATCAAAAACGTCTTATTTAAACTAATTGCTTCAATCATTAGCATTCACCTCTCTATTCTCCTTCATGGGCAAGCATGTTTATTGAATATTGCCTCAGGTACAATAAAGTTGCTACATAGCCAAGAAAGAAAGATAACACCATAACAACTATAGCTTCCATAAAAACATCCAAACCATCTAGGTAGGGCACCAGGTATATAGTTGACTTGCTGCTGCTTAAACCCAGGCCTGTTACACTGTTATCAAAAGAAGATACAGCAAAATCCGCTTTAATTTTTAAATTGCGCAAGATAAATGATACTGCGCTGGATAAACCGATAGCAGCAACTACTCCTGCTGTAGCTTGTATTATTAGCTCGAGTGCGATTTGGGCTGCCAGCCTAAATCTAGACCAACCAACTGCCCTTAAGGCACCAAGCTCGCGCCTACGCCCTGATAGCGCAGCTATTACCGTTATCCCTATCATAACAGTTGCTGCTAAGGCGATAATTAAAATGATAAGGCTGGTGTATTTTTTGGCTAACTCTTCTGCCCGTCCCATACTTCCTGTAAGCTGAGCGGAGGCCTGACTAGTCTCCAGAACATTAGAGCCAGGCAGCAGCTTAAGTGTAAGTTTCTTAACTTTGTCGACTTGCTTTGCACCCTCTACTCTTAATGCCAGCATGTTAACCGCCTTTATTTTTGCAACTTGCTGTAATTGCGAAAGGGGCATATAAACCTGCGCTGAGCTTAGCCCAGCAGCTGGTTTGGCAAGACCGATAACGTTAAAGTCTATTCCCTTAAAGCTAAAATAGCTGCCAACTTTAAGGCCTTTAGATTTAGCAAAATCCTCTCTTAGGATAACGGCCAATGTGTCGTTAGACAAAAAATACCGCCCCTCGATAACATCAGATGGCCTAAGTAGGCCAAACGTTGAATTATCTATATCGACCCCGGCAACTGCAAATTTCGATTGCTTAGCTTTGATGGGCGCCGGCCTAACTTCTTCCGCTTCAAATTTTTTAAACCGCTCTGGGTAGTAGGAAAATTCGATATCGGTTAGCTGCTGGCCAATGCTCTGATAGCGCTTTTTCTCCTCCGACGTTGCTTTGTCTTGAAGAATCAGATCGCGCAGCCGAAACAATTCTTTTTCTAGCTCGATATATTGCTGATTGCTTGAAACTTTACTATCGATATCTGCCCTTTCTTGTTTCGTTAACGGATCAACGCTTTTTTCTGGGATAACAATTTTATCAGGTGCCTTGCCTTCAACACGACTTACGGTGAGAAGCAGTACCGGTGCTAGCTCGGCCACATCTGAATTGCCTGCAAGCCTTCCGATAGAGCTCATATCCATAGCCTTAAGTGCGTTTAGTTCGATTGTGTCTTCTATGAAAGGCTGGCCTGGATTTAAGTTCCTGCCTTCTAAATTAATAAACACATCGCCATTTGTATTTACGTAATTTGTCGAGCCAGGAGATGTAATAACCAGGTCGATCTTTGCCTTGGCTAGAGGCGATAAAGCCCTAGCGCGTGCCTCAAGCATAGCGTTAATTATAGAGCCGATTACCAGCAAAGCAGCCAATGCTATTGCCACAATGCTTGCAACAAACGCACTTCTAGCTGGGCGGCGCAAGACTTCTTTTAGTGCATAGCAGATATGAAACATTTTACGGCCTCCTTAATATAACGGCCGGCCTTAATCTCTGTAGCCACCCGGCAATTGCTAAACCCGATATGGCTGCGATTAAAGCTGCCGTCCCAACCGCACTTACGTATGCAAGTAAGGAGGGAGTTAGCTTAAGAGTAGTCTTAACTGCAGCTAACTTTTCGGTTGAAGAACGGCCAGCTAAATATTCAAAAAAGTTTGAGGAGCCATACATCTTGTAAGTCGGGATGGAACCAGCATCCCCATTGAGATAGTTTGATATGATGGTGCCTGCTACAATTCCAATTACCATACCAAAGGCCACTTTAAGCGCGATGTCAAGAACAAAATACCAGCCCACCTTACGACTCGGCCAACCCATAGCCCTTAAAGTTGCTATTTCTTTAGCCCTCTTACTAATAGAGCTGATACCCAAAAGAACGATAATGCCGATAACTGAAAAAGCCAAGGCAGCTGAAAGAACCTGGCTAAATTTAGCCAGCACTGCAGCACTACCCCTAATAGCTGGTTTTACGACTCTTGCAAGTTCACTATTATCGCTTAACTCAGCATCGGGAAAAATTCTTGCCAGCTCTCTCCTTAAGTACTGGGTATCAGCCCCTGAGCGCGCCTTAATAAAGACTATATTAACAGTTCCCTTAGCATTTAACTGGTCCTGTAGAGCGGCAAGAGGCACATACACCTCTGGCGCGTTAGCAGCTAGGCTAGGCCATCCTATACCGATTACCCGATAATCGGTATCAAGCATCTTTAGAGTGCCTCCTACTTTGAGGTTATTCTTGAGTGCAAAATCAGAGCGTAAAATCGCAACTTTAGCATCAGTATCCTGCTTAGTAAAATAGCGGCCTTTGATAATATCAGAAGCTTTAAGATAACCAACACCTGGCTCCATACCAGCGATTGTATACCCTCTCATTACTACTTCAGGCGGTGGCGGCTTGATTTCTTTTTTGGTCCTCTTTGGCGGCGCATCAAAGATATCTGGGCGAAGCTGGTGATATACCTCCATCACACGTTGTCCCATTTTCTCAGTTAATTCGTCGGCCCTTTTTTTATCTTCTTCGGTCCATTCCTCTTCTGGTTTTTTCATCAGCTGTTGACTCTCATCCGCAAGCCGCCTATATATAGGGTCTGCTTGCGCCTTCTGCTCTAGCTCCACTTCTTCTTTTGGGTCTAATTGAAACTTTTTGGGACGAATGTCTTCTTCAGGGATAATAATTTTCTTTTGCTTCTCCGACATGTAGTTGTAAGAAGCTAAAAGCAACGAACGTTTATCCTTTACCTGACTGAGCTTATCAATGCGCGATAAATCAGCAGCATTAAACTTGCCAGCAATACCAATCGGAACCCCCAGGGAAGCAAAAATATTGGTGATAAATTCCTTATCTTCGCTATGATGCTTAAAGTAAACCGACTGGCCGTTCTTGTGGGTACCATCTGGCAGGTCACCCACAAAATAGCCCGGCTCTTCATTATTCATCTGCATCTGCCGCACCATAACGATATCTGCGCCTAAATCTTCCAGCGGTGCCAGCGTTTTTTTCTCAGCTATGTGAAGTGAGTCTGTAGCGCTTGTGGCCAGCAAAATGGTGGCGCTGGTCAACGCCGCTAAAGCTATTGTGGCAATACTGGCTAGAGGATGATAATATATTTTAGATAGAGCGTATTTTATGGCAAACATGTGTCCTCCGACAATTCAGTTTGGTGAGGGACACTGCCCTTAATTAAGGGCAGTGTCCCGGCCTTTTTAGTGTGAATCCCAGCTTAGGCGATAGTAAGTGTTTGTACCAACAACACCATCTGCAGTAAGGCCGTTATTGCTCTGGAATTGCGATACTGCATTGGATGTGGCTGGACCAAAAACATTATCAACTGTTAGCGGGTAACCCATTAGGTTCAAAGTGTACTGGATGCTTCTAGTATAGTAATATGGGTCTGAAACCATCCAATAAGGTCCTGGCCGATTGGTACTTGTGTCATGATGATAGATTTGTTGGTCGCGCAGCACTACCCAATACCTGTATCCGCTATCATCGCTGTAATTTCCCTTGGCTTTGCCTTGTATCCAGGAAAGGGCATAAGCGGAATCATGCGTCCCAAGCGATGTACCGTATCTCACCTCCCCTCTTGCCGGCATAGCGAATTAGCAATCATCTGACACTGCATATTGCCCAGAGCAGTAAGCAAAAAATGGAGGCGGCCTAATCTTCCCCAACGCAATTATGACTACCATTATATGGTAACACGATGCTTTAGATATAGTATCTCCGGCTTGTTAGCTACTGCTTATAAGGCTAGCAAAAAAAAGAGGTATGTCAACTATAGCATCAATTATTGATACACTGTTGTTAGTGTTTGCTATACACGCGTACTATCGGGGACGTTCCTGAAAAAAATAAAAAAACAAAATTGTTTTTATTATTTTAAGTAACACACAACTAACACACCAACACACGAGAAAAAAAAAA
>JAIMBH010000052.1 GCA_023511485.1 Bacillota bacterium
GAAAGCGAGTGATTTTTTATGCAGTAGGCGGTCATTTAATTTGGCCGAACTTGTGCCAAATAATTTGGCCGCCTACAAATTGCACGGTACCGAAACAAAGAGATTGGGATAGTTCATCAGTTTTTTAACTTGTTATCCGATTTTAACGCTATACAAAATGTAATGACCCCGTTGCTTATTAATGGAGTAAAACGTAATGAAGCCATCGTGCTATCCGAGGCAATGCTTGAGAGGATGGGTGTTCTGTCTAGAGCTAAACATTATCCATCAGAACTTTCCGGTGGCGAGCAGCAGAGGGTAGCTATTGCCAGAGCACTTGTTAATCAACCAAAGGTGATATTGGCCGATGAACCTACTGGTAACCTTGATAAGAGAAATAGTCAAGGGATTATTGAATTGTTCCGTGAAATACACGAAAAGGGGACTACTGTTGTGTTGGTTACTCATGATCCTACTATCGCCGAGGGCGCTGATAGAATATTAGATCTTAATAAGTACTTATGTACCGTCTAAAAATATTATTAAGATTGTCCTTGGCCACATTAATTTTTGCTTAGAACCCATCTCATAAATCGAATATAATCAAAATCTCAAGATCTTTCCAAGAACCATGAATTTGGGCGAGGGCAAGGATGAGGTAGCACCTCAACTGAAGACAACAGCATAGCATGAGGTTGAGGTGAGTTTGTGGATTTAACTAACGAGCAGTATAGTCATATCAGGCGTCATGGATAACGACCCATCGCTAACACCAGAAGGAAAGGAAGGCCGCAGAAGGCTGGAAGGCTGGGACGTTCCTACAAATTTCCATTATCTGTTAACTCAATAGTCTTGTTTCTTGTCCGTTCAGCGTAGCAGACGAAGAATTTGGATTTTTGCAGGAACGTCCCAGAAGTCCAATGAAGAAGGTAATCATCGATAACGATATACAGCATGGTCAGCCGATTATTGAAGGGACACGCATACCTGCTGTGGTTATTCTTGGTGCGCTTGCAGAAGGCATGACGGCTGAGCAAATCAAATACGAGTAGATGTGACCGCCGAAGATATACAAGCATATACAAGCAGCTCTGCGTTATGCCGCTGATATTGCTGCAAACGAAAAAATCATTCCGCTTAAGAAGACATCATGATAAAGTTCTTGCTTGATGCAGGAATACCGCAAACGATTCAAAAATTCCTCAAAGGTCATGGTTATGAGGCAACTCATGTTGCAGATATCGACCTCATGTCTGCAGAATCTAGTTATTATCCTCAAGCTTCGGTTGATATAAAATCAAAGAATGAAAGCGAAAAACATCTTTATCACGGGAAAACCCGGCACAGGCAAGACCACACTTATAAAGAAAATAATCGCTGAGCTTAACCTTAACGCTGGCGGCTTCTTCACGCAAGAAGTAAGAGAGGCAGGCGAGCGCATAGGTTTTGATATCCTCACCCTGGATGGACGACGCGGCACTCTGGCCCGCAAGGGAATGAAAAGTAGGTTCAGGGTCGGCAAGTACGGCGTTTCATTAAATGATTTAGATGAGATAGCGGTCGACTCCATCAGAAAAGCCCTGCAGGAAAACAAAATCGTGATAATCGATGAGATTGGAAAGATGGAGCTGTTTTCGGAGAAGTTTAAAGATGCGGTAGTGCAAGCACTGGAAAGCGAAAATATAGTCTTAGGGACGATAAAGCTGGCAGACGATCCGTTTACGGATAAGATCAGGCGGCGGGATGATACGGTTATCTTTGAGTTGACTGCCGAGAATAGGGAAGAGGTAGGGCATTTGGTAAAGAGTGCTATTGGTGCTTGATTGCAGTTCTGGATAGTGTTTAGCAGCAGACAGGCTATGGTCTGTATGATTACCGTCCCGTAATGCCTAATTACCCAAAAACTTGAGACAGTTCTCTGCGCCATAAAGAGGTGGATGCAATAGGCGGTAAGGTATAAGTGTTGATCTAAAAAGCAGAACAGGTAGACTACTGCCTAAAATCATCTAGGCAGAAGTATGCACGATTACTATCTGCCAGTTCGGCCGCTATGATTTCGTTAAAGTTTGTCTTGAGTAAATGAGGGCTCTCATTTAAGACATTTCCTAAAGCTTCTTGAGCGGTGTGTCCTTGTCCAAAAGCAACAATTTGTAAGTTCTCAATATCTGGTCGATACTTTCGCTATTGGGTTGATAGGAACTGTTGCGGTTCTTGTTATTAAGTGAATTAAAGTGGAGGCATAAGAAAAATCTATAACTACGATATTGATGCGCTTGGCCTCAGTGAAAGCACGATTACAATAAACGCTTCTGCGTTAGTCAGTAGTAAAAAAATAGTTGTTAATGTAATATGGAAAATTAGTTATACCCCGACCGATTGTTGTAATTACTGAAGGGCGATTTATCCTAGGAGTGTTCATATGGCTGCAAAACATAAACTTGAACTTTCAACCCTTGAAAACTGGCTTTGGGATGCCGCGTGTGTTATTCGCGGGGCGATTGATGCGCCCAAGTTTAAGGATTATATCCTGCCGCTCATCTTTATGAAGCGCCTGTCGGATGTGTTTGAGGATGAGGTGCAGGATTTGGGGTCGCTTGCAAAATACGTCGATGAAGACCACGAGCTGGTGCGTTTTTATATTCCCAAGGAAGCGCGTTGGGATTCGATAAAGCGGCAGACGGCGAACCTGGGCGAGTTCTTAACCGATGCGGCGAGGGCTGTTTCAAGGCAGAACCCCGAGCTTCAGGGTGTTATCGATGTTGTCGATTTTAACGCGACCGCTGCCGGGCAAAGGATTTTGGGGGATGACCAGTACCGCCAGCTTATCCAGGTGCTCTCAAAGCACAGGCTGGGGACGCGAGACGTCGAGCCGGATATTCTCGGGCGGGCTTATGAGTATTTGCTGCGCAAGTTTGCCGAAGGACAGGGGCAAAGCGCAGGTGAGTTTTACACGCCGCGAGAGGTTGCGGTTCTTATGGCGCATATTCTCGACCCCGACCCCGGCGATTCCATTTATGACCCTGCGTGCGGGTCGGGAGGTTTGCTTATTAAGTCGTACCTCAGGTTTAAGGATAAATATGGTGTGACGGGTGAGAACGGCAGGAGGGTTATTCCTGAGAATATAAACCCCTTAAGCTTCTACGGGCAGGAGATAAACCCGGCCACCTTTGCCATAGCCAGAATGAATACTTTCATCTATAACATGGATGCCCACATCGCAATCGGCGACACCATGAACCACCCGGCGTTTAAAGAGCCGGACGGCAGCCTGCTGAGGTTTAACAAAGTGACAGCCAACCCAATGTGGAATCAGAAATTCCCGCTTACCACATACGAGCACGACACCTACGGGCGCTTCGGGCTCGGGTTTCCGCCGACTTCAAGTGCCGACTGGGGATGGGTGCAGCACATGTTTGCCTCGCTTAAAGACAACGGCAAGATGGCGGTGGTATTAGACACCGGCGCTGTGTCGAGGGGAAGCGGCAATGTCGGCGCAAACAAAGAGCGCGATATACGCAAGGAGTTTGTCGAGCACGACTTAATCGAGGCAGTAATCCTTTTGCCGGAGAACCTTTTTTATAACACGCCCGCCCCTGGAATCATCATGGTGATCAACAAGGCAAAGCGGCATCCCAACGAGATTTTATTTATCAATGCAAGCAAGCTTTTCTCTAAGGGACGACCGAAGAATTACCTTGAAGATGATCACATTGAACATATCAGCCAGCTTTATCTGAATTGGAAAGCTGAAGAAGGCGTATCGGCCATCATCACAAAAGAAGAAACCGTGCGCAATGATTACAACCTCAGCCCAAGCCGTTATGTAACTATAAACGGTAAGGAAGAAGTCTTAGCTCCCGAAGAGGCATTTGTGCTCCTTCAGGAGGCCGAAGAGGAGCGTGCCGAAGCTGACCGTGAGCTTAACGATGTTTTGGCTAAACTCGGGTTTGGAGTGTTAAGCCATGATTAAGACTAATGGCCAGGTAGCGGGAGAGCCTGATAAGGACATTGAAATGGATGCTGAGCTTGAGCCGGGTTTTAAGATGACTGAGTTGGGGCCACTGCCTGAGGATTGGCAGATCGTAAAGCTGGGCGATATCGCTGATATCAAATATGGTAAGGCAAAACCAAAGTATAGTGGCAACATTCCAGTGGTTGGTTCAGGTGGCATCTATAGTAGGACAAGCGAGGCATTGGTCAATTTCCCAAGCATTATTATAGGTCGCAAAGGCAAGGCTGGATTTGCTTGGTTGATGAAAGAACCTTTCTGGCCATCTGACACAACTTTTTATCTCGAGTGGAAGAAGAAAGTTGATATTCGGTATATTTTCTATTATATGAGATATAACCCTCTATCAGGCGAGCACGCAAAAACTACTTTGCCAAGCTTGCAAAAATCTGATCTTGAGAAATATTCTATACCTTTACCCTCGCTGGATGAGCAGCAGGAGATTGTGCATGCGCTTAAAGCCGTTCAGCGGGGGATTGAGGAGACGGGGAAGGTTGTTGATGCTGCTCGGGAGCTGAAAAAGTCATTAATGCGCCATCTTTTTACGTA
>JAIMBH010000053.1 GCA_023511485.1 Bacillota bacterium
AAGCGAGTGATTTTTTATGCAGTAGGCGGTCATTTAATTTGGCCGAACTTGTGCCAAATAATTTGGCCGCCTACACTTACTGTTTCGGTGCGGCCTGCAATTCCTTCCATAAGACCCGGAATTGCAATCTTAACAATCGCAAACAAAACAAAGAAACCAAAGAAAGCTAACAAAGCGCCAACTCCAGCATTACGCCAAAAATTCTCCTTTTTAATGCCGATTTCTCTTAAGCTCCTTTTCTTAATAAAGCCCTCGTAAAAGATAATAAAGGCAATTAAAGGTAAAGTCGCTGGAATAGAAACGGTTTGGCCTGATGTTTTGTTAAAGGAATTTTCAAAAACTGAAAAAATCAAGAAACCGAAAAGTAGCAGTAAAGATATACCGAGATAGAATAACCTACTATGTTTTGCGTTTGTATTGGTGCTAGTATCCATTTAGCCTCGTTTAATAATCCATTACTATTGTAACATATAATAGCGATTGATATTTATATAAGCAGTTCTATTCGTCAATAACTATCGCTCACTAAAATAATCACGGATAAATTCTGAGGGTGGAAGGATTTTAATGCTCTTGAATTCTCTGAGGTTCTTTAGGTGCTTGTCGCCTGAAACGATAAAATTGGCTTTGGCAGCAAAAGCACATTCGAGGATTCGGTTATCGGATTCGTCATCTTGAACGGCTGAGAACCGTTCTTTGGGATTAACCAACGTTGAAATTCTTATGATGGAAGCCAAGCGTTCAATAGCTTCATTTTCACTGTATCGAAACTTCACGACCGGAACACGTTTAAACTCTATGAGAATTGGCTTTGAAATATAAAGCTCGATCTCGCCTCTTCTAGCTAACTCAATGACTTGATCTGTGGATTCGCTAATTAAAGCAAGAGCCGAGATAAGGATATTGGTATCTAAGACAACTTTAGGTCGCAAAGTCTCATGAGGTTCGCTCACGCAGTTCCCTAATGATGCGCTTAACATCATCCTCTGACGTGATAACTAGACTTCTAGCCCGCTCTGCTGTTTCTCTTTGAAGTTTACGCCATTTCTTCGCATCAACATACTGCCTTAGAGCTTCTCTAAAGAGCTCGCTTCTGGTTCTTCCTTCTTTAGCAATCTCATTAGCCTGTTTATAAATTTCTTCTGGCATTGATAAGGTTACAACTTTGTATTTTCCCAACATAATCACCTCCTGGTTAACATTTAATAACGGTCAAGTAGATTTTTACAAAACCAGGGGGTTGGATTCAAACCTTCTCTAAAAAACAAAAATGGCTTGTCAAAGCCATTTTTGTGCGGTTTGAATAATTACTAACCTGGGGTTAATAAATTATTCAAATCATTATTTTGGCTCTACAGAGCCTATATTTCCAGTTTGAATCCTATTGGCTCCCCGGATCGGTCGCTATTCGAACCAATTGAGAGATTATGTGCTCTTGCTATGTGCGGACCCTGATTCTGTGAGTTTCTACTAAGAATAGTTTTCCGATAAAATGATTCATGCTTTGGTGATCTGATAGGTAATCTTTCAACCTTTCGATCAGTTGCGGGATTGATTCTGGATGATTTCTTACTTGAAGAGCGATGATACCTTTATAGTGCTCTGGAGGATACGCAACTATATCTGAGAAATCACCGTTTAGGGAAAGCAGTATTGAATCAAGCTCTTGTGCCTTTGCTATCACCTGCTGGTCTGGAGAATCTTTGGGGATATGATCTTGGAGGCGAAGAACCTCATATCCTGCTGTCCGAAGGCTGTTAATTACTGAGCTTGGAGTGCAATGATCTGCAAACAGCCTTAAGCTCATTACACCGCAGCCTCGAAATCCGATAAATCTCTGGCATAATCTAGACAAGCGGCTATATGCTCTTTAGTAAGGTCAGGAAGCTCTTCGATTATCTGCTCAGCTGACATACCTGAAGCTAAGTACCCAAGAATGAGACTTACTGGGATGCGTGTGCCTTTGATGCGAGGCTTACCGTGAAGTACATCAGCAGTGCTTACAATATAATCTCGCCAGTTTACCGGCATCTTGTCCTCCTTTTTAGCCTTGTTCTATATATCAAGCATAGCTGAACTTTTGATTGAGAGCAATTGGTTGAATCGCTAAAAGATCATGTCTTGATCTCGTCAATAACAATTATAGCTGTACCGTGTCGCATAAATCATGTTCTTTGAAAAACACATAAAGAAATGCCACCTACTTTCTGGTAGGATGGTGTTCGCTTAAAAACAACCCTATAGAAAGAGGTGGCGAACATATCTTACCAGATTGCAAGAAAAATTGTGACAATCTTGCGAGAGCTTGTCGCAGAACTAGAGGCTTAAGAAGCGAGGCAGACCTCGCGCTACTAGAAGGGGCAGACCCAAGAGATACAATGATTCTGATATCTTGGTTATGCTAGCTTTAGCATCCATTATGGGATTATCTTTGAGAGGACTTTATCACAGACTTAAAAATAGCAGGTTGTGGGCACGTCTTTTTAATCTAAAGCCAGCAAATATCCCGCACTTGGCAACACTTGCAAGAAGAAAGAACGACTCAGATTTGCGAAGGCTACGGGATCGACTGTACAAAAAGACTACCACCAATCTAGCAAGTGGTATTGCCGCTTTTATCGACGCTTCGGCAATTGAAGCAGACCCAAAACTACATCCCAATGCTAATTGGGGATATTCCTCAAAGGGGATGTTTTATGGCTATCAACTACATCTGGCATGTGATCTAAAAGGTGCTGTGCTCTTCTTTACCGTTACCAAAGCATCCTCTAAAGAGATTGCTCCAGCAAAATACGTACTCAAAGAAGCTAAGAAGATAAATCCAAAACTAAAATATTTGACTGGCGATGCCTCTTATGATGTTACAGCACTATACAGGTATTGCCGCAAGGAATTGGATGCAAAACTTATTGCCAGGATCAATCCAAGGCGGGCTATAACAGTTGATAATGCTATTTCTTTGGCCAAGGGTGAGAGAAAACGTGCATTTAGACTTACCTGTTCTAGATTTGGGACAATTCTTCTAAATAAAAGAGCAGTGGTAGAGCAGGTGTTCTCCCAGCTAAAAGAGATAATCCGTATAGATGAGCTACCCTTCTGGGTTAAAAAGCTCTCACATGCCAAAGAACATATCAAATGGCTAATTCTAGCCTATAACGTGCTCCTTTATACAAACAAAGTACACGCTGAAAACCTAAGATCTATCAAAAGGCTGGTGGCATGATTTATGCGACACCCTAATAGCTGAGTTAGGCTTAACCCGTGACTACTCCCATAACTGCAGGCATATGTAAGAAAATCCGCTCTGTAGAGCGGATTTTCAAGTTGTTTTCAATTCGAAACCGATTGGCTCCCCGGATTGGTATCACAAAGCGTGCTTTTGTGGGACGGGGTGAGGCTTGAAATGAAGCGGATTGCTAAAGGACATACCAGGATCAACCTTCTCCCCCAAAGGATTATGGTAAATGAAGCTCCGCTTTATGCCTCCGCCCGTTAGGGCAATTTCTTGGCAAGCTCCCTGATGTGGTGGTCTTGGTGAGCGAGGAGCTTCTTTTTGTCGTAAGTGATAAAGTCGGGGTGAGTAGAGATGCGGTAGTTCTTTGACCCATCGCTCTGGATAAA
>JAIMBH010000054.1 GCA_023511485.1 Bacillota bacterium
CGTTTTCTGAAGCGGTCGCTGGTGCTGCTGTCTCACATGATAAGGGGCATTTTGAAGCGTGCTGCGGGTAAGCCTATTTGCATAGTCTTTATGGGTAACCTCGTTTGTATTGTATAATTAGGTGGCGACATTGCCTTACAGGTGCTCGTACTTTGACAGCGGCTCTTCTTTCTTTAGCTGGTAATAATATGTACTCCCCTCTACCCCCAAGATAGCAAGACATCGGTTAAGGTCATAGTCTGCCATAAACTGTTTGATCAGATCTATTTTTACCGTTAACAGCAGGAGTAGTGCCGGGAAGCAAGTTTTTTGCCAGCTCTAATTCCACGGTGAGCTTGCCGATAATCTTCTTAAAAGCTCTTTGATTCTTTTGTAGGGGTTGTTCTTATGCCGTTGGGGCATCAAATATCTTATGTCCCTTATCGAGGAGCTCTTGTTTCCATTTGCCGATCAAGTTGGGGTTTACATCGTAGGCCCGGGCGATTTCTGCTATCGTGCGCTTGCCAGCGATGGCCTCCAAAAAACCTGGAGTTTAAACTTTCCTTAAGTATTTCTTTCTATCATTAAGTAATTTTTATTTAGCTAGGGAGGATGCAAAAGCTTGTATAGTTTCGCCGTGAGATACGCGCACTCGCTTGAGTGCGAAAAGATTATCCCTCGGTTTCCAGAAACCCGGCTGGGTTGTAAATGCGGCTTGATACCCAGCTTGTTTGACTCCCTCTATAGTTCGACTGTCGTATCTTCCAAACGGATAGGCAAGGAAACGGGCTACATGTCCAGTCCTCTCCCAGATAAGGCTCCTAGATTTTTGTAGCTCATAGGTCATCTCGTCAGATGTTTTTATGGTCAGGTTTGCATGTGTCATCGTATGTGATTCGATCAGCATTCCGGCATGGGCCATCTCAGTTACCTTAAGCCAGTCAAGGCCTTGTCCATTCTCTACCTCTTTTACTTTAATAAAGAAGGTGCCGCTGATATTGCGGCGGCTTAGGATGGGATACACGTTAAAATAAGAATCTGGATTTCCGTCATCAAACGTTAAAACTACTGGTTTTTCAGGAAGCTTTTTGCCAATGGTCATCGCATCGTATGCATCGTCGAGGCTTACGATATGGTAGCCGTTTTCTTTGAGCCAATCGAGTTGTTCAACAAATGCCCTTGTTTCGATTGTAAGCGAGCGCTCAATATCATTTTTAAACAGTGTTTTATCGTTGACGCAATGGTACATAAGAACTGGGATACTTTTTGGGGTGCTCATCTTTTCGACCTTTGGAGGTGTATCATTAGTAATGCGCATGCGCAATCTCTCAAATTTGCTGTTCTTATTATCATTTATGCTATCGGTAGATGAGCGGTTTGAGGTCCCGGTTTTGAGAGGCATGCAAAAATTGAAGAAGTTAAGGCTGCCTAATACAAGCAGTGCAAGAAAGATAACTAAGATTGCCACAGTATTTTTCCATTTTCGCAAGCTATTTTTGCTCATTTTTAGCTACTCTCTAGCTACTCTTACTATTTACCTACAAAGAATGCCTCCGCCTACGAAGAGTACTCGCATTTAAAGTTATTCTTGCTTCTTATACCCAGGAAAAGACCGTATATGCACGGCTAGAATATACCATATATTACCACATTGGCACCGGAAGGTTATCTTAGCAATCGCCTGCGGCCACGTCTGCCCATCTTAAAAAGGATTACCAGCGTGGTTATAAGTATTAAGGTTCCTATGATTAAATAAGCGCGGGTCAGGTGAGGGATAAACCTGAAGATATCTTTTATAATGCGGTTAAGAGCTAAACTAAAGGATATAGCTATAGCGCAGTAAATAATGCCGCCGATAGTTGTAGCAGTAACAAAGGCCTTGATATCCATCCTGGCAGCTCCTGCTGGGATGGATATCCAGGTTCGTGCGGGGCCGTAGAGTTGGGCTAGGGCAACCGCTGCCATCCCATATCTATCTAAATAGGACGTAAGTCTGCGCATTAGCGCAGACGATGGACGGTGAAAAACTCCTCGCGCAAGGTTACCTCCATAATATCCAATATAGTAGCTGGCGATAGAGCCCAATAACAAACCACTTGTTGACACAATGAGTGCGCTTAAAAATGTTGCGCGACCACTTTGGATTAGCACTCCAGACGCCAGGGGGAGGCCAAGCGATGCGAAAGGTATGCCCAGGCTCTCAAAAAAAGTTCCGACTGCAAGCCCGATAACCCCGTATCGTAGTGCTATATGTATCAATATATTGGGTGCCTGGCGTATACCGGACAATACTTAATGCCCCACCTTCTTTTTATGTTTATTATCTTTTCTGAAGGGTATACCCAAGAATTAGCATCAACCGGTTTCTTAAAACGTGAGTGGGTATATAAAAGGCAAGTAATTATTAATTAGGGGGATTATGAGCGATACCGAGGTTCGGGACAAACTTGCCCAAATTCGCACACTGCTTGCAGCTGAGCGGACGTTCTCAGCCTGGATACGAACTGGCCTTGCCGGAGTCGGCGGAGGGCTTATTCTAGTTAAGCTCATACCCTTTCGCAGTGATATTCATCGCCAGGCAGCCACTCTTAGCGGCCAGCTGCTGGTTATTTGGGGAGCATCTGTATTTATATTTGCTTTTTTTGATTATCGGCACGCCTATAAGACATTGAGTCTCTCTCTTTTCGTTTAATCCCGTTTATTTAAGTTTCAAAAACCCAGCAAAATCAAGCTTTTCCGGCCTTACTGATACTATAAATTTCCTTTTCGTTTTAACCCTTTTTAATGCTTTTTAATCGTAATTGGGTTAAAAATTGGGTTACTGTCACAAACCCGGAGGCGGCCTATTGGCCGTTGTTTTTTTGCGCTTCAGACCAAAGCAAACCGGCGTAATTAACTTTCCCGTCCAGAAGCCTATTGATGGCCCCGGTAGCGTCACGACAGAAAAGCCTGTAGTTTTTATAGGCCCATTCAGGAAACTTTTCATTCCATTTATGC
>JAIMBH010000055.1 GCA_023511485.1 Bacillota bacterium
TGCCGCACATGAGAAGACAAGCCATGTTACAGCAATCGATATAAACGAGAGACGCATTGAGATAGCCAAATCCGACCTGCGGGCAGCAGGCATCGACTTTCGTGTAATGGATGTAACCAAAACTCCTTTTTCCGATAGCCAGTTCGATGTCGCTTTAATTGTGCTCGGGCTTCATGAAATGGCAATTGAGGAAGCTAGAAAAGCGCTAGTTGAGACCCGACGCATCGCAAAAAAGCTGGTTGTTGTGGAGTTTGGCCTTGATAGATGGCCTTTGTTCTGGAGTTTTTTCAGATACGTGCTTGCGATATTTGAGCCGCCAAGCTTCCTCAAATTCACCCGTTATAATGTTGCCAACCTTATAGAAGATGCCGGATGGAAGATTGAGCGCAAGGAGGCAGATTTTCCTTTTGAGACTTACATCTGCGTGTAAAAGGCCCTATGTCATTCATTAATGACCGCGGCAATCTCAACTTGTGCGCTAGAGCAAGATAAAACCTAGGATATCGGCTTACATCCCTCAAACAAGATAACATCCTTGCGCTCTCGAGCCAGCTTTTTTAAGCTATCGGTAAACCCATTTTGGCTAAACAGCGCATATCTCTTTACTTTTGCCTCACCCTGCTCAGACTCAAAAATTTCAACTTTCTTTAAAAGATCTTCTAAAACATTCATACCGACCGGTTTAGATGTCCACTTGGCTTCCGCAAAGATAGCGGTGCTATTGTCCTCATTTAGCCCCACCACATCAATTTCGCATGATTTACTCCACCAGCGACCCGTTTTTATAATCTCAAGCTTTGGATGTCTGGATGCCAGATGCTCGCGGAGCCAGATCGCCGCCTCTTGCTCATAGACTTCAGATACATGCTGATTAAAACTAGCCCTGATCTTACCAAGCACATAATCTTGGCGACCTTCCTCAATGTAGCTGCGATTGGCAAAGACATATTCAAACCAGAACTTGAAAAACGGATCAGTAATTTTGTAGATGCCCCGTTTGCTCTTTGCTGGTTGCTTCTCGGTAATCGGCACTTCCCTAACAACAATGCCAAGCTCAATCAAAACACTCAGGTACTTAATAAGAACGTTCTTTACAAAACCTGTCTCATTCATTATCTCGCTTAGCTTGGCCTTTCCAAGCGAGATAGCTCTAAGTATTGAGAAGTAGCTCCTCGGCTCCCTTAACTCCTCTTTTAAGATAAACTCGGGCTCCTCGTAGAGAACTTCTCCCTTCGAGATAATATGGTTGCGGATATTTGCAACCAGACTCTTTTTGGGATCAAAGTGCAGAAGGTAAGCGGGCACACCTCCCAGTACTGAATAAAATTCAAACTGTTCACTGAAGGACTTTTTGGGGAAGAATTCTTTAGCATGATGAAACCTCATGGGCTCTACAAGAAGCTGTCCGGTCCTTCTCCCGTAAAGTGGAGCTTTAGTGGCAAGTACTTCTGACTCCATCATCGCAACGCTCGAGCCCATAAGAATAAGGTATATATTCGTACTTTTAAGCTTCTCGTCCCACCCTTTCTGAAAGACTGATGAAACCGCCGGGTTTGCCGAGGCAAGGTACGGAAACTCATCAATGATAAGAAGCAGTCGCTTACGTTTTGATGCAAGGTAATCAAAAACCTGGTGCCAGTTGACAAAACCCCGTTCCGCAACGAAACTGTCGCGGTAAAAATCGCCGATTCTTTCGGATACCTGGCGCAACTGGTCAAGCTCTGATGCCCTATCAGCCATAAAGTAAATATAAGGTTTATCCAGCGCAAATTGCTTGGCAAGCTCGGTCTTGCCAACCCTACGCTTGCCATATATCACAATGAGCTGGCTCCCACGTGCCCTGTATTTATCGTTTAGATAGCCAAGTTCGTTAAGGCGGTTTATAAAGGCCAACCGGTCCTCCTGCCGTTTGTAAAAGTATACTTAAGAGTATAATACTTATAAGTATACTTCGGCAAGATTAGCGGATTGTTTTAGTGTTAGCTAATTGGCTAAGGGGACGTTCCTGAAAAACTGAAAAACTTAAAGATAATTCAGTTTTTGGACCTGTCGCCAAACACTGTGTAATCGAAAAAAGCAGCTGCAGACGGAACATATCTGCCAGTTGCCACCTAAGCTGCTTTACTGCAGGAGTTTTTAAAATATTGCCAGCAGGGCAGATAAATACAATCGCGGTCCTTTTCGTAGATGAATTGACCGTTAATTGAAGGGCTTCTGGTTATCTTAAGGCGCAATTGCAGGAAAGATTCCTTTTGCTTTAAGTATTCGAAAATTAGCTGGTGCCGTACTTCTTGTCTGCAACCATATACTTAGGTCTACCAATTAGCTCCTCATGCTTGGCTAAAAGAGTAACAAGTAGATGCTGGTCTGCAATAGCCCCACCAGTTAGGCACCAGTTAGGGCTGCTGCGGTTATTATTCGGGCTTGCCCACCATCTACTGCAATGTGGCTTTTATAGCACAGCTTTAGATCCGCAAGCGTCTCTGCTAACAATATCAGCAGTAGGATCTTTTAGGTTAATAAGGCGTTCATTTACTTTTTTTGGTAGCCCATAAGTATTGTTGTTGCTTCTGTCTTCAAACAGCGCAACAACGAACCTATCAGTTTTTCCATTTAGCACATCTACCACTGCTTTGGAGTGCACATTAAAATTATTTGCGTTTGAATCAATTAGGGTTGAGTCTAAGAATGCTGCCCCCCGACTAGGCCAGCACCAATACATGCTTTTACCACTCGATGGAAGAAGTCTAAAAACCAAAGATAAGCTAGGGTTAAGGGAGGCTGCTTCTAAAAGGCGTCTCTGAGGCAATAT
>JAIMBH010000056.1 GCA_023511485.1 Bacillota bacterium
ATAACCACATGCGGGGCAATGTCTTGGTAAGGCGCAACGGGGCATCCTGCAGTGCACTTTCCGCACAGGTAGCACCGATCCAGTTCCTGGCCGGATAGTCTTTCTACCTGCTTTTTTAAATCTGTATTAATGGATTTGAGCTGCTCTTTTGTGCCCACAGCCCTACCTTCTTCCGATGCTTATCGGCATCACATTGTGAAACATTGCACAAACTATTTACATTAATAAAGACTTAACTGTCGTCTTTTAGTTTGCGCTTATAAAATTGATTACTCTATAGTATAGCCGTGTCAGCAGCAAATGTTAACACGCCTTTGAAAACAATCCGCGAAACAACATTTGCCGCTCATAGTTGTTTGCAAACCCCATTATACATGCTTTACCGACGGCTATCCAGTCATTGCCGTCAGTAAATCTAAAAATTTATGCCGTCTAGGTGCGTAAATACAGCAGAACAAAGTGCCGAAAATATTTTTTATATACCCTACCGCGTATCGGCTTACTTAAACAACTATTTGGTGCGTAGCGAAGAGGCCATCCCCAAAAGGACACCTTATCTGGGCAAACGAACCAATAAAAAAGAGGCTTTAAAGCCTCTTTAAAAATCACATTTTAACAATTGCAGACTACTGCTTTGACTTAAGCGGTTGCCTCTGTAGATTCAATCTGAGATTCCTCTTTTTTTGAAACTTTTGCCTTTGGAACCTCTATGTCCTCGATTTTGATCTTGGATAGATATGAGCGGTGGCCGAACAAGCGCCGGTAGTTTTTCTTCGGTTTATATTTAAAAACTAAAACTTTGTCTCCCCTGAAATGCTCAACGATAGAAGCGACAACCTTGGCTTTATCCAAACCGCTAACCAAAACGTTGTTATCACGAACCATTAGAATTTCAGGAATATCAAATTTATCGCCTGGGTTCCCCTGAACCCGATCGACAACTAGCACTTCGCCCTTGCTTACCTTATATTGTTTTCCACCAAACCTTATGACGGCATACATAGCAATCCTCCTTAGCAACAAGCATTTATGCTAGCAGATAAACCGGCATGTGTCAATAATTTGGGCATACTCATGTATATTTAATTAGAGTTTGAGCGCATCGGCTCTCAACAAAGCTCTATTGCAAAGCTTTTTATCAGTAAAAGTTGCTTAAACTGCGCTCGATTTCCGCCTCGGTACCTTCCTCTACCATCTCCGGCTTTCCTGCGGGAACAGTATCATCAAATATCAGGTAGGCCTTTTTACCCCAATCAAGATACAGGACATTGCCTTCCAGCTTACCCTTTTGTTCAAGAAACGACTTGCCCCGAGGATTTATCTTGAATATGAAAGATTGGGATATATGGGTAGCGACTATTTTTTTGATTTGCCTGTAATTCTGAATGCCGACTGTGGCTTCGGATAAGATGACGCCCAAACCGTGACAGCATGGGCATGTCTCTGCTTGGAATTCAAGTAGACCCTGACTTACATTCTTTCTTGTCATCTCAACCAAACCCAGCTTTGATATCTCAATAACACGGTTCTTTGTCCTATCGGATGCAAGCGCTTCACTTAAAACACGGGAGACTTCCTCTCGATTAGCAGGGTCCTGCATATCAATAAAGTCAATCACTATAATGCCGCCTATATCTCTTAACCTTAGCTGACGAACTATTTCCTCAGCGGCCTCAAGATTGGTCCTAAAAATAGTCTGCTCGAGGGTTGTCTTGCCAACATACTTTCCAGTATTTACGTCAATTGCCGTTAACGCTTCCGTATGGTCTATGCTGATATATCCGCCTGAGCGCAACCATACTTTGCGCTTTGTGGCATTTTCTATATCCTGATTTATATTATACTTATCAAAAAGCGGGAGCCTCTCCGTATAGTATTCAACCCTTTTAGCTAGATCGGGCTCGGTAGACTTAAGGAATTCAATAATCTCTTTATATTCGTTCTCGCTATCTATTACCAGGCGCTTGAAATCGCTAGAGAAAAGATCACGCACAATACGAAGCGCAAGCTGTGGCTCCTGGTAGATAAGCTGCACGGGGGTAGACTCGCGTACTCGACGGCTTATTTTTCGCCAATATAGAAGAAGCCTTTTAACGTCTGCACGCAGGTCTGCCAAATCAGCTCCCTCGGCGGCAGTTCGAGCAATAAGCCCCTTGCCGCGCGGTTTGATTTGCTCACATATTTCTTTTAGCCGATGCCTCTCCTCGTCAGGAAGACGCCTAGATGCGCCCACAAAGTCGGAATAAGGAAGCAACACCAGATAGCGGCCAGGTAGAGTTATCTGCGTTGTCACCCTGGCCCCTTTTGAATCCATTGGTTCTTTAATGACCTGAACTAGAATATCCTGCCCGGGCTTTAAAAGATGCTGTATTGGCGGCGCAGGCTCAAGTTCGCTTCCTTTCTGAAAGATTATCTCTTCAACGTATAGAAAAGCGTTTCGCTCAATACCGATATCTATAAACGCTGCCTGCATACCCGGCAAGATATCTTTTACCCGCCCCAAATAGATATTTCCGACTATTGACGGGGCTTCCCGACGCTCCAGGTAGATCTCAACAAGTTCTCGGTCTTCGAGAACTGCTGCACGGGTCTCAAAGTCGTCAACTGAGACCATCAATTCACGGTTATGTACACTCACTTCCCATCGTCACACCTTCATAAAAATCGTATATATTTATTAACGGGCTGGCCCGATTAACAT
>JAIMBH010000057.1 GCA_023511485.1 Bacillota bacterium
AGGTACTTGTGCTCGGCCCTTTTATGCATCCCCTATGGGCAGCTTCGCTTTCTTACTCCTTTGACTCCGCTCTGGTGGGAGGGTGCTTTAGAGAGCAACTGTCACATACGTGCCTTGTCTTTTGTTTGCTTCTTAGCGCCAAAAAGCTAGTCATAGATGCGAATTTGTAGGTCTGTGTCTGTTAGAGACTGTCCTGCTAGGCTTTGTTCACTTTATGTATTCAATTAAGCGGTCTCGATGGAAAATGCTTACAATAAAGCGCAGCAGTAATGCATCAATAATAAGAAGGATTAGACCCATAAGGAAGACTATCGGCGTGCTGAGATACATTACGCCGCTTACTTGGCCAAAGGTAATTAAGATAATTGGTAAAACCACTGCTCCCGCGATTGAGTTGGCCTCTTGGTAGCCCCTTACCCTTGCAGATATTATAACTACCATCCCTATAACTAAGAACGACAGCATAGGAACAAGCCAGAGAATCATAATCCACCAGTTAAGAGGAGGGAAGAATAAACGGTTGAAAACAGGATAAGCCAAGATGTTTACGACTGCTGAATAGATTATAAACCCAGCCCAGGATATCCCAATGGCCGGTATAAGTGAGGCCATAGCCTTACCAAATATCAACTCCGTATCGGTAACTGGCGTATATAAAATCCCCTCTAGCGTTTTTCTCTCTTTTTCGCCTGCAAAGCTATTGGCTGAAATCATCGTTGAGACCATCATGGGAATGATTAGGAAAAGTGGGGCTAGAAGGTAGACAGTGGAAAAGTAGATGACCTTCTGGGCGTCATTAAAATGAGTTAATTGCTGGATAAGCGCTGAAGGGAATTTCTCTACCATTTTTGTTAATTCGCTTTTCTCTCCATCGCGTGTGGCAAGGATAATAACAGTCGGCATGAGCCCAATAAAAATCAGGGGGACTATTGCCATCGGCCAGATAATCTGCCCAGTGCTTAACACTTCTTTTATATCTTTGCGCGTTACAGCAAATGCTCTTTGCCAGTTCATCGTTTAAATATCCTTAATTATTGCAAGATATGCATCTTGCAGGGATGGCACGTCCTCGGCTATCCCATAGATATTAATATCTAGCCTAGCTAGTGATCTGACAAGCTCAGGTATCGAATCTCTACCTTTAACCTTAATCCTGATCCCATCAACTGATTGTTTAATATCCTGAACTTGGTCAAACTCTGATAGCTGGCCTGCCAGCAGGGAAGTATCTATGCTGTTGCCAGAATTACCGGGCGCGAAACCAGAATTGTCTGGCGCTAGCTTGACAGAGACCCAGCAGTCAGTAAAGACTTGGCGGGCCAGCTCTTGAGGCGATCCATATGCTCTGATTTTACCCTCAGCAAGGATTGCCACGGCGTCGCATATCGACTCTATTTCTTCAAGGCGGTGTGATGCTATAAAAAATGTCTTTGAACTATCGCTACTTAACTCTTTTATATATTGAAGGAGTTCATAAGAGGCCTCCGGGTCTAGGCCGGCAGTAGGCTCATCTAGGTAGACGAGCTCAGGATCGCCCATTAGTGCTCTAGCAATAGATAGCTTTTGCTTCATTCCTTTGCTGTATGCCTCTACTTTATCACCCGATCTATCCTGCAGCCCGAATCGCTCAAGAAGCTCTTTAGCCCGTTTAAAGGACTCATTATTTGATAGCCCGTACAATTTGCCGAACAAAAGAAGGTTTTCGATCGCGGTTAGTCTTTCATAAAGATTGCAATCAGATAAAACACCAACCCTTTGTCGGATGCTTTGAGTTTCGTTATATAGGTCAAAACCGAGGATATTAATATTTCCTGCGCTTGATGGTTTTACCAGGCCATTGAGTATGCGAACGGTTGTAGTTTTACCAGCCCCGTTTGGCCCAAGAAGACCAAAAACAGAACCCCTATCAACAGAAAGGCTTATCTGGTCAAGAGCAACTATTTCCTCAAAACTTTTGCTGATATTTTCAGCTTCGATAGCAAGTTTACTCATTTCTCAAAAATTATATCTTTTATGGTTTGAACAGTAAATCATGCCAAATTGGTGTCATCCATGAAAAAGCGTGTTTTTGTCAAGTCCCATAAGAGACTCTTATTTTTGTTAGAATGGATTGATGCAGAAGGAAGTTGCCAAAGTGCGGGGCACGCCGCTATGCTGCAATTCTGGGCCACGAGCCTTGTAATAAATTTGTTACACATAGCAGCAGGAGAAAACATAGATATGGATAAGTAATTACGTAACAGAGGCAGCACTCGACCGTTGAGGGAAGGGGTAGCGAATGGCAGAGAAAGATTTCTTAATTAGAGATGTATTACGTAGCAGTTGGGAGACGTTTAAAGGCAATCCGGTTCTTTTTGTCGGCCTTACGCTCATATCGTTTATTATTTCAGCAATAGCGAGTTCGATTGATAATACTTTAGGTGCGCCCAGCCCGCTTGGCGGAGGTTTCAGGGTCCATACCAGCATCTTCTCATTTCTCGCAGGGGCGTTTATT
>JAIMBH010000058.1 GCA_023511485.1 Bacillota bacterium
GCAAGTTAATACAGTGTAACCCAGTGCTGTTTTCACAATCGCACACTTTCCTGATCAAACCATGCTAAACTTGCTGGTAGTAGGATTGGCCGGTGTCTGATGCCAAAAACATAGAGCTCTTCCATACATGGAACACAGTCAGTCTTAAAAAAACCTACAGCGATACCGCTGTGCCTTTCTTTCTCCATCGCAAGCATGTTACCTAAGATTTGCGTTTCCTTGAAGAATGAATTGCTTTGGTTATAGAAATAGATATTTGAGCTAATCAGCGATGCAATTATTAAAAAATTTATAATGCGAATAATTCGCTTCTGGTTTGCTTCTTTCATCAATGCCTCCGATTTTCAAGACCTTGCTTTTAGATCCCTTATCACATTCCACTCGACGAAAACAGAATTGCAAAAAGTGCCAGAATAAAAACGGATAGAGTAGCCAAAATTATGATAATTTTCTCTCGTGTAAGGAAAGCTTCAACACTCAAGGCAAAAAGTAATAGAAATAACACGAGGGGAAACCTGAAAACAAAAGCAAGAATACCAGCTGCTCCTCTTTTATTATTAATGATCTGTTCTGGATTAGTAAAAAAGAGTGTGATATTAATTATAAGAGATACCAAAGTAAACAAGACTAGAAACCAAATAGATTTGCGCTTTGTTTTAAAAGCTGTTATTGCTAAACCAACAAAATAAAAGAAAAGCAATAATTGTGCCACCGGTAATCTCATAATCGACCTTCCTATGCTTTATTCGCTCTATCTGGACTGCACCCCTAGTGCCGGACAAAAAGATAAGACTAATCAACAGTTGACTCTCGTAGTAGCGTGCATTCTCTCAAACTCATCTGGCGACAGATAGACAAGAGATGAGTGAAGCCTCTTTCTATTGTAAACATCTTCAATGAAGTAGCCAATGCGAGAGAGGGCTTCAAATATGATACCATATTCGTATAAATATACTTCCTCCTTCTTCTTTAAGGTTGCCATAAATGATTGAAGCCATGGCGTTATCATATGGGTTGCCCACCCATGACATAGAGATGAGGATCTTGTTTTGCTGCAAAGCATCAGCATAATCATGGGAGGCATACTGCACTCCCTGGTCGCAAGTGATGAATAAGTCCTGGTTTGATATCACGCCGAGCTAGAGCAAGTCTCAAGTGCTGCCAGGGAAAGTTTATGGTTAAGGTAGTCCCTCAGTGCTTAAGCCGACAGTTTTCCTGGAGAAGCATGTCCAAGTATTGCGGCCAGGTATACGAATTTTAGAGTGCAGGCGAATATATGTTATATCTGCCACCCAGAGCTGATTAATATCGGTTAAGATAATGTCTTTAGCAAGATTCGGATATACAGGCAGGCCATGGGTAGAATCAGTAGTTTTAACCTTCCTCTCGTTTCTTCTTCTGGATAAGATTCTTGGCCTTCGTGATTCGCAGGCACACGCTTGTGATTAATATTTACCCTGCGCCTCTTTAGCTCTATGGTAACCCGTCTGTAGCCGTAGCCGGAAAACTCACGTGATTCTCTTGATCTCCTCTACAAGAGATGCATTCTTGTCAGTTGTATCTGCTGGTTCACGCTTGGCCCATTCATAATATGCGCTTGTTGATACTTTTAACAACTAACAGGCCCGAGCTAGAAAGAGGCGCCCTCTATATTCATCAATTAAGCATTTAGATTGCCTCTCCCTCTCTTTCAGTCACTTCAATGCGTTTTTTAAAAATCGATCTCTATTGTTTGTTTGTCGATGAGGCGCTCCATCTCGGCCTTCTTGGCTCTCTCGGTATTTCTTGAGTCCTTGCCAGGAAATGGGTTCTTCGGGGCAGATTTAAGCTGGCGCTTCCAGCGGTAAAACATCCCAGATGTGATCTCATAGCGGCGGCAGAGTTCAGCCGCAGAAACCCCAGCATCAGCTTCTTAAGAGAACTTGCAGTTAAATTCAGGGATAAATTTTCGTTTGGTGCCAGACATTTAAGATACTCCTTTCTGACTCAAGAGTGTCTTATCTTTTTGTCCGGCGCAAGGGGTTAACTCCATCGAGATTCAGCTACTTACGACGATGGCGGCGATAAACCTAAAGAAACCGGTGAAGTACGGTAGTAAAAGCAAGACTATCGGGCAGAGGGTAGTCACTATGTTCTGCTTACAGCTACTTGTTTCAACTAACTAGTTCCCCCTGAAAAATACCCTTACAAAAGAACCATATCCTATACCGCTTAAGCTGCAATTTTTGCTCAAGCGGCATTCTTTTGCTCGATCTTTATCCGATCAACCCGTCAAAACCGACAACCGTCTTAAGT